>DASZXF010001173.1:0-4915 GCA_035546055.1 Ktedonobacteraceae bacterium | reverse complement strand
TTCTTTCTTCACCTCGCTGATCGTCAGTTACAGTTTAACCAGGGTCAGACCGAAGATATCGCCGGCTTCGCCAATTTCTGCCAGCGCCCAATCGGGAATGGGTTCATCGACAGAGACAAGCATCAGGGCGGTATCGGGATGCTGAGGATTGCGGGCGCGCGGTACTCGCTCGCTGGGGCCGACATCCATATGGCGGATATTCACACCGGCCTTGCCCAGCACCATACCGACGCGTCCGATCATACCGGGCTGGTCGTAGTTGCGGCAGAAGAGAATATAGCCATCCGGCACAATCTCAGTCCAGTAGCGTCCGATGCGCACAATACGCGGCACGCCATGCATAACTGTGCCGCCCAGCACATCGACATGTTCATCGCCGGAGCCAGGTTTGCCGGCGAACGACGATGTGTAGCCATTGCTATCGAGCACGCGCAGGGTAATCAGGTTGGCAAATTCAGCCGGAGTGGCCGATTTTTGCTCGGTGATTTCCAGACCCCACTGTTTGGCCAGCGCGGGCGCATTGATCATATTCACATGCGCATCAGAAACCGACTCCAGCAGACCCTTGATCAGCGCGGCCTTCAGCGGGCGCAGGTCATAATTGGCGATATCGCCGCTGCACGACAGCTCAATGCGGCTCAGCGGACCCGGCTGGAGCTGCGTATAGAGGCGGCCCATCTTCTCCACCAGTTGCATATAGGGCTGCAAGAATTGCAGAGTTTCCGGCAGAATCAGGGGCGCGTTGACCGCCGCGCGCGGGAAGCCACCGCGCAGCACCGCGACCACCTGCTCGGCCACGTCGGTAGCTACCCCCACCTGAGCCTCTTCGGTCGAGCCTCCCAGGTGAGGAGTCGCGACAATGCGCTCATGGGCCAGCAATTGCTTGAGCACCTCGCTATCGCGCACAGGCTCCTGGCTGAAAACATCCAGCGCCGCTCCGGCAATCTTGCCCTCGTTCAGCGCGTTCAGCAGCGCCTCCTCATCGATCAGACCGCCGCGCGCGCAGTTAATCAATTGCGCCGTTGGTTTCATCAGCGCCAGCTCGCGCACGCTGATCAGTCCGCGCGTCCCATTGGGGCCACTGGTCAGCGACGTGTGCAGGGTCAAGAAATCGGCCTGCTGCAATACTTCATCCAGAGTCAGCATGGTCACGCCCAGCTTGCGGGCCTGCTCAGGCGAAACATAGGGATCGAACGCGACCACCTGCATCTCCAGACCCTGCGCGCGTTTTGTCACTTCCGTACCGACCTTGCCCAGACCGATCACGCCGAGGATTTTATTGCGCACCTCCACGCCCATAAAGCGGTTCTTTTCCCACTTGCCGGCCTTGATACTGCCGCTGGCCGCCGGCACATGGCGAGCCAGGGCCATCAGCATCGCAATCGTATGCTCAGCCGCCGCCACAATATTGCCGGTCGGAGAATTGACCACCATAATACCGCGATTGGTCGCGGCCTCCGTATCGATATTGTCCACGCCCACGCCAGCGCGTCCAACGATTTTCAACTGTCCGGCCTCGGCCAGGATATCGGCTGTCACCTGTGTCGCACTGCGCACGATCAGGGCCGAATACTCGCCGATAATCGCGCGCAATTGATCCGGCTTCAGACCGGTGCGCACATCGATCTGAGCGTCCGGCAGTTCCGTGCGCAGGAGATCCAGACCCTCCTGCGCAATGCTATCCGCGACGAGTATGCTCACTGTTGCCGGGGCCGCGCGTAGTTCATCTGCACCCATGCTGATCCTGATCCTCTCTCTACTTTGTATAGCCAAGTTCTATGAGACGCGCTTCCAGGCGGTCAATTGCGGCGGCCAGATCCTGTTCCGCGAAATTGCCCAGGTGGCCGATGCGGAAAATCTTGCCTTCCAGTTGTCCCTGACCACCGGCGAGCACTACATTATCGTCTTCACGCAGCGTCTTCAGCAGCGCTTTGGTGTCAATGCCTGCGGGCGTGTACACCGCCGAAACCGTATTGGAGGCATAGGGATGGTCGGCCAGCAGTTTCAGACCCAGCGCGCGCACGCGGCTGCGCACATAGTCGCCGGCCTGCTGATGGCGGGCAAAGATCGCCTCGCGTCCCTCTTCCAGCATCAACTCCAGCGCCAGGTCCAGGCTATAGAACAGCGAAATCGGCGGAGTCGTCGGGTGCTGACCCTTCTCCAGCATTTTCAGCGCAAGCTGCCAGTCAAAGTAGAAACGTGGCAGATTGGCCGTCTTATTGGCCTCCAGCGCGCGCGGGCTGGCCGCGATCATCATCAGACCAGGAGGCGTCATCCAGCCTTTCTGTGAGCCAGTGAAAACCACATCCAGATCCCAGGGGTCCATCTCCAGCGGCACACAGCCCAGCGAACTCACCGCATCGACCACAATCAGCGCATCGGGATTGTGCGCGCGGATAACTTTGCTCAGCGTCTCGATATCATTGGTCACGCCGGTTGAAGTCTCATTGTGAGTCACCAGCACGCCCTTGTAGGGAGCGCTGGCCTGCAGCTTCTCCTCGATCACAGCGGGATCAGCGGCCTCGCCCCAGGGGAACGAAACTTTCGTCACCTGCAAACCGAACTTGCCGGCGATGGTAGCCAGGCGGTCGCCGAAGCTGCCGATAGAAATCGCAATGACATGATCGCCAGTCGAGAAGAGGTTTGCAATAGCAGCTTCCTGCCCGCCCGTACCGGAAGCCGGGAAGGTCATGACGGGAGAGGCCGTCTGGAAGAAATATTGCAAGCGGGCAGTCACACGGCGCATAATGGCCGCGAATTCAGGTCCACGGTGGTTAATCATTGGCCGGGCCATCTCAGCCAGGAGACGTTCAGGTACGGGCGTCGGGCCGGGGATGCGCAGATTCTGCGTTGGAATCGGTTGACGAGGCTCAACCTGGGGTACGGGGATGGCTTTGCGTGTTTGGGTGGTCATGGCTTTCTCCATCTTAACAGCTCCATGGAGCCGGTTACTACATTAGATTTGATCTTTCTGCCTCGCTGCAAACAACGCGCGGCGGAATACGGTCATTGTATCCGCCGCGCTGCTGATCTTTCTCTCTCCACAGTATAGCATCAGAGGAGGCTGATTTCAAATCTTTTTGGTGAATCATCTGTTTTTTATGGAGGATTCTGTACATAGCTTTCGCTTGAGACATAGACAAAATG
This sequence comes from Ktedonobacteraceae bacterium, assembly GCA_035546055.1. Taxonomy (GTDB): domain Bacteria; phylum Chloroflexota; class Ktedonobacteria; order Ktedonobacterales; family Ktedonobacteraceae; genus Paraktedonobacter. The sequence goes on along the minus strand of DASZXF010001173.1, from coordinate 1,768 downwards.
TCCATACCCTTCTTCTTCGGGTGGGACGGTCTAAAAACTTGCAGCTAGCTGGCAAATACTGTACACTCGTCTTGTTATTATCAAGGACGAGGCCGTCCCCAGGCACAGTCGCTATTGGCGAACAGAGTTTCCAGCGACCACATCAATAGGGGGAATAATTATTTATGCGTCGTACCAAAATTGTCTGTACCATTGGTCCTGCTACGAATAGCGAGGAGCGGCTTGAGCAGCTTGTGCGGGCCGGGATGAATGTCGCGCGCCTCAATTTTTCGCACGGCAAGCAGGAGGAGCACGCGGCGGTTATTCAGCGGATTCGCACTATTTCTCGCCAGCTTGACCAGGCGGTGGCCATTCTGCAGGATCTCCAGGGGCCGAAAATTCGCGTGGGCGATCTGAAAGATGGTCAGCCCATCACCCTGATCGCGGATACCTGGGTGACGATCACGACCCGCCCGGTCGAGGGGGATACGCAAACCATTCCGACGACCTACCAGCAGTTGCCGCAGGATGTCAGGCCGGGTGATCGTATTTTGCTGGACGATGGACTGATGGAACTGCGGGTTGGGGAGACCAATGGCACAGATGTACGCTGTCTGGTCGTCAATGGCGGACTGCTCAAAGAGCACAAAGGGATCAATCTGCCTGGCGTCTCGGTCAGCGCGCCCGCTTTGACCGAGAAAGACCGCGCGGATCTGCGCTTTGGCATTGAACACGGCGTCGATTACATCGCGCTGAGCTTTGTGCGCAAAGCGGAGGACGTGCGCGAGGCCCGGCGTCTGATGCGTCAATATCAGGAAGAACTCGGCATAGCCGGCAAGCACTCGCAGACCGATATTCCGCTCATCGTCAAACTGGAGAAGCCGGAAGCGCTCGCGCGTCTCGACGAGATTCTGGACGTGGTGGACGGCGTAATGATCGCGCGCGGCGATCTGGGCGTCGAGATGCCTCCCGAGAAAGTGCCGCTGATCCAGAAAAACATCATCGCCAAGTGCAACGAACTGGGCATCCCGGTCATCACCGCCACGCAAATGCTCGAATCGATGGTGGTGAATCCTCGTCCCACGCGTGCCGAAGTCAACGATGTCTCGAACGCCATTCTTGACGGCACCGACTCGGTGATGTTGAGCGCCGAAACCGCCTCTGGCGCGTATCCCATCGAAGCGGTGAAGATGATGGTGCGCATCGCCTGTGAGACTGAAGCGGGTGACAGAACCGCCCGGCGGCCTCAGTGTCAGCGTCTCACCCAGGAGCACGCCGTCAGCCATGCCGCGCGGGCGCTCTCGGAAGAGGCCAGCGTCAAAGCTATCGTCGTCTTCACGCGTTCAGGCAACTCCGCGCGCCTGATCTCCAAAGATCGTCCGCGCACGCCCATCCTGGCCTACACGCCCTCCGAACGCGTCTATCGTCAGCTCGCGCTCTGGTGGGGAGTCTGGCCGGATTGCATCGAAATGCACGGCACCACCGACTCGCTCATGGAAATCGTCGGCCAGCGTTTGATCGACGCCGACATTATTCAGCCCGGCGAGCACGTCGTAATCATGGGTGGTCTGCCCATCGCCAGCCAGGCGCGCACCAACTTTGTCAAACTCCATCGCGTAGTCAGCAAAAAATAAAGCGCTTTTTCGTGCCACGGCACACCCTTTCTGGGATTTGCGCAAGCCATGAGTCATCCCTGATATGATCCCGTTGGGAACGTCGTGGTTGACTCCTCGTCGCTGCGCGACTCGCCCTGGTGCTTTTGGAGGTGGTGGGGGGGTGGGGGGGGGGC
>DASZXF010001172.1:0-8782 GCA_035546055.1 Ktedonobacteraceae bacterium | reverse complement strand
GTCAAACAGCTTGTTCCCTCCCTGCCTGACTCGGTTTCGCGAGCCATTGAGCGCTCCATGGCGCCGGGTAAAAATGAGCGTTTCGCCACGGTCAACGATTTCTGGGCCGCGCTGCAAACGGAGGCTCTCGCGGCTTCCAGTACGCTTCCAGATCCACCGGTAAGCATAGTGGCTTCTGAATCCCCTCTGACCCCTTCCCGGCGCTTCCGCGCAGATCCATCGGCTTCGCGGATCAAATGGCCTGTGCTGGCGCTGCTTCTGTTGCTGGCCCTGGGCCTTGGCTTCGCGGCTGCGCTTCTGGCTCTGCCTCACCTGCGCCCGCCACAGGCCAACTCGCCCACCGCGCGGCCCACCGCCGCGATTACCCACGTTACCGGGACCACGCCGGCACCAACCGCGACTCCGACGCCGACGCCTTCGCCGACCGCCACGCCGACGCCCGCTCCAACTGCCACGTCCGCGCCGAGCTTCCCCGCGCTGCACACGGCATATTCCGGCACAATTTATGACTATAACGGCGACATCACCACGACGATGGAGCTTAAACAGGTGACGCAGCAGGGGAAAAATATCCAGGGAAACTTCCTGGTTCAGGCACCACTGAGCGGCAATGGTCCTTTCACGGGGACGTTTACCTCAAAGTCATCTATCCAGTTCATCATCCACAGTGCCGACCCGGATGCCACGGCGCCTCTGCTCTTTTCCGGCACCCTTCAAGCTAACGGCGGCCTTAGCGGCCAGTATTGCAGCCTCAACAACAAAAACAAATGCGATCACAATGTCGGAGGGTATGGCAACTGGTCAGTCCAGCCCGAGGCTTCCTGATCGCCCCGCTCCTATGCAGCAGACTATCTGAACAGGTACATGGCAAACAAAAGAGGCGCCTGCCATACCGGGATTGCCGGGTGGCAGGCGCCTCTTTTTGTCTTGCTACGATCACACGCGGTAGCGGTTACGAACCAGGAAGAAGAACTGGATCGCCGCCAGCGCGCCCATGATGATCGCGACCACCAGGGCATCGAGTTGTGACTTGGAGCCAATGATTGAACCAGGGCTGAAAGGAATGTTCGTCTCAGTATCGTGGAAGCCCGGAATTGAGAACAGGGCGAAAGCCGCGATATAGATAAAGAGACTGGTTCCCACCAGCAGCCACATGCCCAGACAACCCAGGGGCTTCTCGCCAACGACGGAGAACTCGCGGCGCGCCACGTTGGTCCAGACCGTCGCCAGGATCAGAGCGCCACCGCAGAGCATGAGGGCGATGGTCGCCTGATAGGGAACGCTCGGATCATACTCGATGTGAGTCAGGAGAGTCGCCAGGCCCAGCAGCACAGCAGTAGTCACGCTACCAATCACGACCAGGTTGCGCTTCGTCTTCCAGGCCCAGACAGCGGCCATCAGCAGACCGAAGGTAGCGGTGGTAATCACCGAACCGATCAGGTCGCCGCCCTCCTGCGAGAAGGCGCAGCTCTGCGGAATCGCCGACTTACGCGCGCAGACCGTAAAGAAGGGGCCAAGTCCGGGCAGGGTGTGCAGCCAGCCCACGAAGGGATAGAGCACAAACCAGGCCACCAGGCAGACCACCCCAATCGGAGCGAGATTGACACCGATCATGTACAGACCGTTCATGGTGTTCTTACGCACCGGGCGCATCAGGTAATGCAGGCGCAGGGCAAACGCTCCCAGGGTGCAGAAGATGGCCGCCACCAGGATGAGGTTGTAAACCGTATTGACCCAGAAATGGCCAGTTGACACGTCGGACGGGCTAATAACCTGGGCCAGACCATCGGGGCTGACAAAGGAGAACAGCAGGGTGAAGGCAATCAGCAGCACCGTACCGGCGATCAGCATAAAGCGTATAGCGGGCGTGGAGCCCAGGTCACGGCGGTCAGGATTGATCTGCTCGCGCCGGGCCAGAGTACCATAGAATACCCAGGCCACGCCAACAAACAGGGCCGTCGCCCCCAGGGCCACCAGGTCAAATGAGCCCTCCGGGAACCAGAGCAGCTTTCCACCCAGCACCGATCCCGCGCTCCAGCTCGGACCCGGAATCGTCTGGTTGCTGGTCGAAGTTGCCCAGATAATCAGCGCCGTGCCAAGAACGGCGATAATACCCCCTAAGCCGATAAAGATCGCGGGAGGCACCACTGGCTTGGGATCAAAAAGCATGACAATCGCCTGGACGATCAGAAAGCCACCGAGGCAGACAAACGCCAGCGCGAGTAATCCCTGCTCCATCCCGATCAGGGAAGAAGCGGTCATTTCCGAATTAATAAAACTTGGGAGCTGTCCAATCAGGAGAGCCGCGATAAAGAAAAAGCCGACGCCAAAGATCAGCGCTCTGGCCCAGGATATGCGCTCTCCCGCCTCCCTTTGTTGAACATGTTGCATAGATCGCAAACCCTTTCAACATATCGCAATCGCAGCGACGCGACATGACCAGCGATCAGGCCAAAGGGCATCGCGTCATGCAAGCTGACGCGACACCCGGACGAAAACACATGGCACGATTACGGCACTATGGTCAGCATGGCCAGCATACTGGGGTGGATCTGACAATAGTAGATCACCGTATGATCCTTCTGCGCGTCGTACATCGCCTGTGTTATAGTGACGCTATACGTGCCATTGGGGGCGATGAGATTGGCAACCCCTGAGTCGAAGAGGCTGGGATCAGGCACCGGCGCGGCGGGGTTTGTCCCCTTAATCGCGGTGACAGTATGCGGCGAGCTACTCTTATTCACCCAGGTGATTTTGGTGCCCACCTTCACCTTGACATTCATGGTGCCGAAACAGGCGGGGCTACATGTAGCGCCGGCTGGCGGCTCGACGATATCAATCGTCACTTCGGTCTTGCCAGTGTCATCCACAGCCGCGCCAAACTGACCGGTACCAGCGCCGGCGGTCGCCTGAGCGACAGCGGTCTGATACGCTGAGGGCTGAGACTGCTGCAAATCATTGGGCACCTGCGTAAAGCCATTGGCGTTCGCGCCGCCGGGCAAGCCGTTTTTCTGCAGGTAGGCCGGATCAGCAGAGCGAATCAGAGCAAACAAATATTGTACCTGTGGATCGGAGAGAGGCCCGCCGAATTGATCACCCCAGGCAGGCATCATGAATTTGCTCGGATCGCTGGAATTCGGAATACCAGCCTTGATGATACGCAGCAGATCGGTATCAGAAAGGCTGTTCACCGCCGAATTGCCATTCAGCTTGGGGCCAGAACCGCCCTGGCCATTCATGCCATGACAGGAAAAACAATATTGCGCATAAAGCTTGGCGCCCTGAGCGACGTTATTATTCTGCTGGGTAAGCTTTGCCTGCGTCTGACCGTTGGTCTCCATAATCCAGAAAACCGGGATCATGAGCGAGACAATCGCCAGCATGATCAACGCGCCATAGCCGGTTTTCTCTACCGCATTCGTGCGGGAGTAGACGATGTAGATCAAGGCCCCCACAGTGATCAGCAGGACAACTATTCCCACCGCAGCCTGTACGGGATCTATCATAAGAACACAACCCTTTTATTCTAGTAAAACCGGGCAGAACCCTTGCTCCAGCTCTGGCTGGCCTGATTCCTGCATCAGACGGGAAAGAGGGCTATCTCACCCTCTTCTCCGCTTATCCTTGTTCTGCCAGAAACCTCTCTTCCAGGAGACCGGCACACGTCCTTGTCAGACGTACCAGCGCTCAAAAGAAAGGCGTGATTAGGACGCCGCACATGGACCAGGCATAGAAAGAATACGCGTGGTGTCATCGGGACGCGGCACAGGCGACGACAGAGTGCCAGTCGAAACAACCACAGAGTCGCCCTGGAATGACAGCAGGAAACGGTCCAGACTGCGTGGCGCCGGACCATCCAGGTATTCACCGGAGACATTGTAGTGCGATCCATGACAGGGACACTTAAAGCTCTGGCAGTCATTGCGGAATGGCACAGTACAACCCAGATGTACACAGCGCTGATAGAGGGCAATCCAGAGCGAACCATCGCTATCCTTGACGATAGCCTCCGAGTCCAACTGATCTGAGAGCGCCTGTCCATGCAACAGCGTCGCCGTACTGGCCGCGATATGCATCAGGTAGGTCTTGGCCTCCTGATGATAGAACACCCCGGCGGAATCCTCGGCGAATTTACCAGGATCGGCAGCGGGGAAATCGCTCTTTTTACCAATGGTCAGGTCGGCCCCAAACTGACCGGCCAGGTTCGGATAAAGCATATACAGGGCGCCCGCGACCGCCGAGGTCGCCGATAAGCCCCAGACGGCCAGCATCGACCTGCGCAAGAAGCGGCGCCGCGATAAGCGCTGTTTCGCTATTTCGGCAGCTTCAGCCCCGCCACCGTGCAGCACTTCATACTGCTGCGGCGTAATCGCGGGCCGATCCCTGTCGTTATATTGAATACTCATGATACAAATCCTCTATTACAGGTCAAAGTAAATGTGCTGCCACGGCCAGACCCACAACCAGCCCGGACCACGGAAGAAGCTACCGGCCAGGGTGATGAACGCCCAGAAACACAGGAAGACCGTAAAGGTCGCGATTGCTACCTTGCGGTCTGCATACGCGCGGCTGGGATTGCGATCCACATAGGGCAGCACTGCCAGCGCGACCAGCGTCATACCAGGCACCATCACACCAGCGCTGTTCGGCTGGAAGTAGTGCAACAATTCCTGCAAACCCAGGAAGTACCAGGGCGCTTTCGCCGGGTTTGGCGTTGTGTTCGGATCTGCCGGCGTCTGCAAAGGTGCGTCGATGACCAGGGAGAGCAAGGTGACCATGACCATCACCATAGTGGCGGCGAAAAACTCGCGCACCAGCAGGTGTGGCCAGACAAAAACAGAGTCTTCCAGAGGCTTCTCAACGCGCGTAATCGCCTCCTGCTTGACAACCGCTAGAGTACGATAGCGCCGTTGAGTCGCCGAAGACTGCGTCTGCACTCCTGGTTCTTTTTGTTCGATTGCCATCTGATTTTCCTCTCAAGAGAACCATGGGGGCAAGCTCATGAAGCCAACGCCCCCGGATGGAACAGACAACGGCCCCTACCGCTGCGCTCCCGCTGAGGCAGTAGCACGCTCGCGCTCAGCTCGCGCTTCCAGTTCGCGCCGCGACGGAGGCGGAGGACCAGCTTCACCACCATCCTTACGAATACGCCAGAAGTGAACGGCCATCAGCAAGGCTCCTGCCAGCGGCAAGAGGATGACGTGACCTACGTAGAAACGGATCAACGTCGCCTGCCCCACCGAAGAACCTCCAACCAGAATCTTGTACACCGTCGAACCCAGCAGCGGAGTATACGGAGCCAGGTTGGTGCCCACGGTGATAGCCCAGATCGCGATCTGGTCCCACGGCAGCAGATAGCCCGTAAAGCTCAGGAAGAGGGTGACGAAGAAGAGCAGAACTCCAACCACCCAGTTGAACTCTCTCGGCGGCTTGTACGCTCCATGATAAAAGACACGGATCATATGCAGGGTGACTGACACCACCATGAGGTGGGCCGCCCAACGGTGCATATTGCGCACAAGATGACCAAAAGAAACCACGGTGCTCAATTGCTGAATGTTGGTATACGCGGTCGAAGTATCCGGCACGTAATAGAACATCAGAAAGACGCCCGTGATGGTCAACAGCAGAAAGAGAAAAAAGGAAATACCACCCATACACCATGTATAGGTGATTTTCATGGCCTGACGACTCACCTTGACGGGATGCAAGTGCAAAAAGACATTGCCCATCATGACCAGTGATTGGTTGAGCGGAGTGTCAGGATAACCATGGCGGAAAAGCGAACGCCACACTTGACTCTCGACCATCTTCTGCGTGAGAGTGTCGAGCAAACTTTTCTTTGGAACAGAACTCACTGTGCCTCCTCAATAGATCATGCCAAGTCGTCTTGCCAGGACCAATTGGAAAATAGCCTGATTATCAATGATTGTTTAAATACGTGTGGCCGATTATATCATAACTGAGCGCACACAGGGTACCTTTTGGTCTGAATCGGCCAGAGCACAACTCCCACGCCGTCTCAGAATCACAACCAGGCCGCCGGACTTTCTTTCCATTGTAGCGCAAACCCGCCACTCTTGAGAAGAGCTATCCTTTCGATCCAGGACTATGTACCCGATAGTATAGGCATTCTGAGGAAAGCTTACTGCAAGATATACATGAAAGCATCAGGTGCATACCTGATAAATGTTCATCCAATACCTGATTTCTCTCTCACGAAATTGCTTCGCTACGACATGCCTGATAGCCTTTACTGGCCTCTCACTCCAGATGGCTAACATTTGACAGCGGTCAAGGCTACTCACTACAATATGTAAGGATCATCCTACAGATTATAGGCTCAAAGGATAACGTGATGGCTCATGCCCAACCTGATTACCTGGAAAATAAGCTGCTGCGCGGCTTACGCTGGCTCAAACCGCTGCTGGCGCTGCCAGTTTTCTACAAGGTGTTGATCGCGAACAGCGTGATTATCTTCGCGGGCGCGACAGGCGGCACCTGGCTGGCGGTTAATCTGGCCAAACAGAGTAGCCCCTACGCTACTCCTACATCTCTGGTGATTTTTGTGGCCTTCGGCTGGTTGATCAGTATCGCGCTGAATTTTGTGGTCCTCCAGTTCGCTTTCCAGCCGTTGATGCACCTGGGTAAGGTGATGCGCCGCGTGCAGGCCGGCGAACGCACAGTACGCGCGCCCCTGACGGGCACCGATCCCCAGGCCGATCAACTGGCGCAGACGCTGAATATGATGCTGGAGGCGATTGACGAGTCGTCCCGCCAGCGCGCCAGCCAGATTATTAATGCCCAGGAGGAGGAGCGCAAACGCATTGCGCGCGAATTGCACGATGAGACCAGCCAGGTGCTGACTTCTCTGCTCATCAGCCTGGCGATTCTGGAAGAGTCGATCCAGACCGAGGAGGCGCGCAAACGCATTTCCGATACGCGCGCGCTGGCCCACCAGACCCTGCGGGCGATCCGCAGCCTGAGTATCGATCTTCGCCCCAGCGCGCTGGATGATCTGGGACTTCTGCCGGCCCTGCGCTGGTACTTAAAAGAATATCAACAGAAGTGCTCGATTGAGGTCGAGCTTCATTCGTCTGGCCTGAAAGATCGCCTGCCGACTGAGATGGAAACCGCTCTTTATAGAATCGTTCAGGAATGCCTGACCAATACCGCCCGCCATTCACACGCGCAGAAAGCTACGGTGACACTGAAAGAGGAAACGGATGCGGTCTATGCGACGATCATCGACGATGGCGACGGCTTCGACTATGCGGCATTGCTCAAAATTCCCAGCCAGGAGCGCGGTCTGGGCCGGGGTCTGGGGTTGACCGGGATGCAGGAGCGCGCGGTCCTCCTCAACGGCGAACTGGATATTCATACGGCGCCCGGCCAGGGCACTCGCGTCGAGATCCGTATTCCGCTGCCAGCCGACCGGGTGAGACAGGAAAAGAAGGGCGAGCTTGCGCTTTCGTGAGCTTAGCAAAGAAAAGCAGGGCGAAAATTCATGAGTATACACATTTTGCTGGCTGACGATCATACTATTCTGCGCGCGGGCTTAAAAATGATGCTCAACGCTCAGCCAGACATGGAGGTGGTGGGTGAGGCCCAGGATGGACGCCAGGCTCTCCAGGAGGCTCAGCGCCTGCACCCCGATATTATTCTGATGGATATTACAATGCCCGATATGAATGGCATTGAGGCGACGAAACAGATTAAACGCCAGATCCCGGATGTGAAGGTGCTGATCCTGACTATGCACGAAAACGATGAGTATGTGTACCAGGCGCTCCGCGCCGGTGCCTCTGGCTATATGTTGAAAGAGGCGGCGGATACCGAGTTGATCAATGCCCTCCACGTGGTTCAAAGTGGCTACTTTTACCTTTCGCCCGCCGCTCAGTCCATTATGGTGGGAGACTACCTGCAACGCGTTCACGCCGGTGAGGAGAAGGATAGCTACAGCAGTCTGACGGAGCGCGAGCGCGAAATTCTCAAACTGGTGGCCGAGGGCCATACCAATAATCAAATTGCCGAACGCCTGGTCATCAGTCCGAAAACGGTCGATACGCACCGCACGCATATTATGGACAAGCTCAATCTGCATAGCCGCGCCGAGCTGGTTAAATACGCGATGCGGCGCGGCTTGCTTGAGGATTAGCAAGCTCGACTGGCGCTTACGCCTCGTCGTCTTCGCTAAAATCAAGATCGCTTTCGTTGTCTTCGGCAAAGTACTCGTCGCTGTAAAAGCCAACGTCCTTCCCAATGTACACGCTCACCAGGAAATCATCGCGGGGCATGTCTGCCGAAAGCACCAGATCTTCGTCAATCTGTTCGATCAACTTGCTCAAATCCGTCTCTTCCAGCTCGCGCTCCAGGATCAGGGTACCGTGAACTGTGGTGGTGGTGAAGTGAATGTCGACGGTCCCTAGACGACTGTTGTTCTGCAAGGCCGATCCCTGCATGATGTAATAGCTTTCCGAATAGGGTGTGCGAAAGTGTCGTTCAAAACGGATATCATCCATAGACTATGTTTCTGCGCAGCCTGGTCGCCTCCTCCCCGGGAGACAACACCGTTACCGCGCCCTCCTTTCTCATCGTCCGCAGCTTCAGCCCTGCGGGTAGCGGATGGCATCGCCCACATTATACCATCCCTGAACACGAAGGTGAACGCCTGTATACGTTGGTCTAAACAGATGGCCGCCCGCTATGCATCAGCCAGCTCGCCTGTACAAACCAATCCTTTATTTTCGTCCCCCCCGGCCCTGCTCACACAAGAGGAACG
>DASZXF010001171.1:0-4497 GCA_035546055.1 Ktedonobacteraceae bacterium | reverse complement strand
CTCTGCGGTGAGAGGAGCGGAAGGCCGGGTCTATGGTCAGGGTGTGCTCAACGTGCTATAATAGGAAAGGCCGAGAGATAGGATTAAGAAGTCTCTTTGTTGACAACCCACAAATTGAAAAAACCGAGCAATGGTGCTGCTAAACCTTTGCATGGGAGTTTTTACAGTATGAGCAGCGAAAATAAAAACAATGGGAACGCGCAGGAGCCTGTGGGCCGGCGCAGGCCGGTGCCAATTGTTATGGCGAAAGGCCCCCAGGAGTACATCCCAGGAGATCAGGAACTGCCGGTTCAGTTGACGAGCATGGCGGATATGTTGCAGTGGGCACAGAACTGGGCGCGTTCAAAATCGGTCTGGCCGCTGGGCTATGGTCTGGCCTGCTGCGCGATTGAGATGATGGCCAGTGCTCAGTCTCACTATGACCTCTCGCGTTTCGGCTCCGAGGTGTTCCGTTCGAGTCCGCGTCAGGCGGATCTGATGATTGTGGCTGGTACGGTGTCGGTGAAGATGGGGCCACGCCTGCGCCTGTTGTGGGAGCAGATGCCTGAGCCGAAATGGGTCTTGAGCATGGGGCAGTGCGCGAACTCAGGTGGTGAGTTCTACGATAGTTACTATACCGTTCAGGGTGTGGATACAATTGTACCGGTGGATGTCTATGTGCCTGGCTGTCCTCCGCGCCCGGAAGCGTTGATTGAGGGTATCCTCAAGTTGCGCGAGAAGATCTATAAGCAGGGTCTGAAGGTGCGTGGCGAGAAGGAAATAGAGGTGTAGCGTATGCGTGGTATCCTGCAAGGCATGGGCCTGACCTTCAGCCATCTTTTTCGTCCCAAGGTCACGCGCCTGTATCCTTATGAAAAGCCCAAGCTGCCTCCGCGCAGCCGAGGTTTGATCCAGTTAATTGCCGAGGAAGGTCTGAAGACAGACTATAACCTGAAGTGCGAGGCGTGTTTGCTATGCGAAAAAGCCTGCCCGCCGCGCGCGATCACTATCGAATACGAACCCATGTACCGCTGGCGTGAGAAGGACTGGTATAAATCGTACATTCGCGAAGGCGCCGACAAGTACTCATCCTATAAGCTTCGACCGGCTTCTGGTACCCCCAAAGCTGGTTTTTATACTCCGCGCATTTCCGATTACGCCGTTGAATATCACAATAAACCAGTCGCGCCCTGTGTAGCGATGCCGGTCAAAGATCACCTGGAGCCAGAGATTGATCTGAGCCAGGTTGATGCCTTGCTGGAAACATGGTCAGATCAGGCCAGCGCTTTGCCATCGTTGCTGGACGCGGTGATGGAACTCTATGGCTATCTGCCTTTGCAGGCAGCCAAGCGGATTGTGCAGGTGCGTGGCGTTGATCTGAGCGATCTTTTTGGGATCGCGACAATGAGTCCGAAATTTAAACCGGCCCCGGCGGTGAAGGGTATGCGGCGTGAGGACCAGCCGGCGCGCGGCCTGGCGCCCGATAAACGTGGGGTCTGGGGAAATATTAACCATGAGAGGCAGCCCAATGCCTGATATCGAGTATCGTGTGATTCGGCGGCGTGGTGAGCTGGACGTGCGCTCACTTGACGCGTATCGCCGCACAGGCGGATATTCCGCTCTGGAACAAGCTATTCGGACCCAATCCCCTGAACAGGTCACGCAGCAAGTGCTGGACGCGAAACTGCGCGGTCGCGGTGGCGCGGGTCGTCTGACCGGCGAAAAATGGCGCATCGTGCGCGCTCAGGAGAATCCTGATAGACATGTCGTGTGCAATGCCTATGATGCTGACCCGCGCTCATGGGTCGCCCGGTCCCTGCTGGAGCGCAATCCTCATCAGGTGATCGAAGGCGTCGTGCTGGCGGCATATGCGGTAGGCGCTCAGGAAGCCTATATCTTTACGCGTAGCCTCTACGAAGAGGGTCTGGCGACCATTCAGGAGGCTTTGCAGGAGGCTGTGGAGGCGAACCTGGCGGGCCGCGATATTTTAGGGACCGAGTTTAGCTGCACTATTAACGTGGTAGGCGCGGATATTGGCTTTATGGGCGGTGAGGAGACTGTTCAGCTTGCGCTGATCAAGGGGCGGCGTGGTATGCCAGAGCAGCGCCCGCCCTATCCCGCTGTCTTCGGCCTCTGGGAGCGTCCAACCCTGGTCAACTCGGTGGAGACGCTGGCGAATGTGCCGGTGATTGTGCGCGGCGGCGCGGCGGCTTTTGCCAAAGTTGGCTCGGCGACCTCCGGCGGGACCAAGGCGCTGACCGTCTATGATTATATGCCCGATAGCGAGCCCAAAGTGATCGAGGTTCCTTTTGGGACGACCCTGCGTGAGATTTTGCGCCACGCCGGCTATAGCCGCGCGGAAGGCGATTTGCGCGCGATTGTGGTAGGTGGCGCGGAGGGCGGTGCCCTGCCGGTTTCGCAACTCGATACGCCTTTCGATTTTGATCCTATCGAAGCGGCTGGCGCCATTGTGGGCTCCGGGGTCATTGAGCTATTGCCCGCCAATACCTGCATGGTCGCCTGGGCGATGGACCGCAGTCGCTATTTGAGCGACGAGTCATGCGGTAAATGTGTGCCCTGCCGGCTGGGGATGAAGCGTATCACGGGTATCCTGGAAGGCGTGATTAGCGAACTGGGCGTGAAGAAAGACCTGGATGTGCTGGATGAGTTCGCCGAGTATGTACCCAACGGTTCTCTGTGCGGTTTTGGCGTCCAGGCCACCAATGCCCTGAAGACCGCCAGGCGCTACTGGCCTGAGCATTTCCAGGCCCATATTGAGGAGCAGACCTGCCCGACCGGCGCCTGTGTCCCTCTGCGCTCACATCGTTTTGTCACCAAGCATGTCTTACCCTAGAAATTCGCAGGGCGCGCTGAACGTGCCCTTTCTGTGTTATAACTCGGAAGAGGAAATTCATGGCTATATCAATCCGAGATACGTTCTCGCCTGCCGCGCATGAGGCGCAGGGTCTGATGGTGCGCAACGAGGTTGGGCATCCCGGCTTTACGCTGACCATTGATGGCAAGACGGTTCAGGCGTATGAGAATCAGACCATCCTGAGCGCGGCGATTGACGCGGGCATTACCGATATTCCGAATATGTGTAATGACGAGAAGCTGGAGCCAACCGCCGCCTGTCGTATGTGCCTGGTACATATTGATGGCGAAGCCAGACCTTTGCCGTCATGTACAACGCCCGCGCAGCCCGGCATGGTCGTCTCGACCCGTTCAGATGAACTGTTTCACATCCGGCGCACCAATCTGGAGATGATCCTCTCGGATCACAACGCGTACTGCCAGCCGCCCTGCCAGGTGGATTGCCCGACGCATATCGACATTCCGGGGTACCTGGAATTGATCGCCAAAGGCTCGATGAAGGAGGCCGCGCGCCTGGTCAAAGAGGTGCTGCCATTTCCCTTCATCCTGGGCCTGACCTGTCCTAATCCCTGTCAGCAGGCCTGCCGCCGCAAACTGGTGGATGAAGATATCGCTATCTGCCGTATGCACGGATACGCAGCTGAGACTTGCTTGCTGGACCCGCCGGTGCCTTATCCCAAAGACCCGTCTACCGGCAAGAAAGTCGCCATCGTCGGTGGAGGTCCAGCTGGCCTGACCTGCGCCTATTACCTGGCTCTGAAAGGCCACTACTGCAAGATCTTTGAGATGCAGCCCCAGGCTGGCGGTATGCTGCGCTATGGCATTCCTGAATATCGCCTGCCCAAGGATCGCATGGACCTGGAACTCAACCATGTCTGGCAGTTGGGCGTGGATGCTCAGTACAACGTCAAGCTGGGCGAGGATTTCACCATTGATGATCTGTTCGCTCAGGGCTTCGATGCCGTTTACCTGGCCATCGGCGCCTGGACGAGTAATCAGATGCGCGTTCCTGGCGAGGACGCCGAAGGAGTTGTCAACGCCATTCGCTTCTTGATCGACAAGGTTGAGGGCAAGTCAGTACCGGTGGATGACACTAAAGAGGTCGTGGTCATCGGTGGTGGTTTCACCACCTTCGACTGCACGCGTACTTCGCTGCGCCTGGGCGCGAAAGTCCATACCACTTATTATCGTGGCCGCAGCGACATGGGCGCGACTCAGGAAGAGGTTGAGGACGGCGAGGCCGAAGGCACCCATCTGATGCTGCGCGTAGCCCAGAAACAGGTAGTGGTCAAGGACGGCAAGGTGGTCGGCGTTGAGTACCAGCAGACCAGGCCGGGCGAGCCAGATGCCAGCGGGCGTCGTCGTCCAGTGCCGGTTCCCGGCTCTGAGTTCACCATCGAGTGTGATACCGTCATCCCGGCTATTGGCCAGAAGCCCGACAAGTCTGTGCTGGACGAGAAGTCCGGCGTCAAGTGGACCAGGTGGACCACCATCGAGACCGATCCGCATAACTATATGACTGCCCGCCAGGGCGTCTTCGCCGGCGGAGACGCGCAGATGGGCGCCAAAACCATTATCGAATGCGTGGCCCAGGGTAAGCTTGGTGCTCGCTCCATCGACGCCTACCTGCGCGGCGAGGATATG
>DASZXF010001170.1:0-2510 GCA_035546055.1 Ktedonobacteraceae bacterium | reverse complement strand
CAAACCTGGTACAGGAGGGGCAGCAGCATTTTGTGGCGACCTATACCAACCGTATCGCCTCGCAGATGCCATCGCCGGAGAAAATTCGGAGCAGCTTTGCCTTTCGCTTCTATCGCGTGCGCGGAACCCAACCGTTGAGCGAACCAGCGGAGGAAAGCTTTCCTGAAGGCCGGGCCACGGCGGTGGGGGAGATGCGAGCAGAGACTGATCAGCGAACACGGCAGCGGGCCATCCTGGAAAACGATCTGCGCCAGGACGCCCACCAACGAGTCAATGCGATGTTGGACGAATGGCTGACCACCATCGTCGGGCATCTGCGCGCCCTGGTCTGTGAGGCCGCAGAAGATGTGCTGGCCACCCTCAAGCGGCGTGGGGGGGAGCGCTTTTCCGGGCGCTCGACCATGCAACTCAACAATCTCATTACACAGATCCGTTCTCTCAACTTCTTTGGGGATGCAGAAATGGACCAGATGATGGCACGTGTGGAACAGATCGTTTCCCTCTCTCCCGCTGAGCGGCAACGCAGTCTGGGAGACATTCAGCGCACCTTGCGAGCTATCGCCACGACCACGCGGGCCACACTGCTCGATCTGGACGAGCATCCCCGTGCCCCTCGCGCCGATCTGGGTGTTGCGGCCATCCCCAGCCCGCAACTGGTTCATGCCGCCCGTGCCGAATTGCACCTGCCCCCGCTTGATCCAGCCCACATGGCCTCGCTGGAGCCGTCAACCCGCGTTTCCCGCGCCGAACTGGGTTCCCTCAACGCGCCGCTCTGGCGCTTTGCTGAACAAGAAGCACCAGCCGCGAGGGGCGCCCGGACCCTCTAGATCGATCCTGTTGTTCTCGCTGGCCGGTTCCTGACAGGGGAGCCGGTCAGGTGTCGTATGAAAGGAGCTACTCTCATGGCTCTCTCCATTCGAGAGGTTCTCCAACGCATGCATCAGCAGCTCGGACACAGTATTGTCCTGCCGACTCCTCCCGCCTGCGAACGCATCATTACGCAGGCACGAGCAGCGGGTATTGCGCTTGGAACCGTGTACATCATTTCTCGCCCGCTGGAACCTGGTAGCCCCGGTTCCTATGACCGGGCGACCGGCGATATCTGGTGTGTCTATGACGCCAGCCTGGGAGAGGCGGGGCAACGCGAGGTGCTGCACACCTTGCTGATGCTGATCGCTGCTTTCCAGCACCGCTTTCCCATCCCCACAACGATCCACGAGGAATGGGAGCAGGTCTACCAGGAGATTGAAGGCGCCTATCATCTCGCCCAGGTGTGGGGACTGGGAACGGTCCTGACCGAGGAAGATCTGCAGTCACTTTTGACGCAGGCGGTGCGCCTGGCGGCGTGCTACTGCGCTGCCGCAGACCTGGCAGGCCATCGTGATCCCGCGCTTGTGCGCCACGCATACACCGCGTTGAACGCCCGGCGCACATTGTTTCCGGCGCTGGCAGACGAGGATGTGTTTGCCTCCGCTCTGGCCGGCACCAGCCTGGAGGACTACAACGATGCGCTGGTGGATTTCGAGCGCTCCTGTCTGCGTGAGCGTTGGGTCGCGACCTCATCCAGAACCTCGCGAGAACCGGCTTCCTTCGGCGATCTGGCCCTTCCCCGCTTTCCCTCATCTGCGGCAGCGCTTCGGCGTGCGCTGGTCCGTGCGGCGTGTCTGCCCCCGCCAGAGGACGTGACACCGCTCGTCTTTCGGCAGGTGCGTGACGAGGAAGAAATGGCGGGCCTGTTACGCCTTGTCAACCGGTGGCTGATTGAGACCTTCCCCACTGCCGCACTGCGTTTGCACTGCCAGGCGTATGGGGATACGACAAGCATGGTTGCAGGCGCAGCTCGACTGTACTGTTTGCGACTGAGCTATGAGGACGCGCCAGACGTGCAACAATCCGGTTCTGATCGAGTGGTGAAAGAACTCTGGGTCCTCTTTTCCGAACGGCGACTGCTCAAGCGTCGTGCGCTGGAAGGCGCCTGGCAGCGCTTCCTGATCTCCTGGCTGACCTGGAGCGATGTCCAGGGTGAGTCATTAACGATGGGACTCCATACCCTCTGGTCACGGCTTGATCCTTCCTCCGTAGAGATGGTTTCAGGTGAGATGCCTTCCTGATCTCTTGCGGGAACTCACCCAAAGCAGAAAGGACGCCTCTATGTCTACCACACCAGTTTCCCCCACGTCTCATGTCATTCACGGCATCCAGGCTCTTCACTATCCTCATGGATGGTATGTCCCGGTCGCCGAGCGCCTTCGCATCCTTCATCAACTCGGGACGCCCATGAGTGTGCTTTCAGGAGATGTGCTCACCTGGCACACCTGCCCATTTTATCGAGCCTGCATCGAAGTTGATGGATGCCGCTACATTGGGGATGCTGATCTTCATCTGGATGCGGCTCCTGGCACACCTGATGCGACCAATCCCATCAGTTGTGGGCAAACAGCAGCCATTGGGCAGGCGCTGGAATGTGCTGGCTTCGGTGATCTGAAATCCCTCCTTGCCCGTGTCCATCC
>DASZXF010001169.1:0-4096 GCA_035546055.1 Ktedonobacteraceae bacterium | reverse complement strand
AAAAAACAGGCTTTACGCACATTTACCTATGGTCTTTACGCGGTTTCGTGTGCGGATGGGGACGAGGTGAACGCTTTTACGGCGAACTGGCTGAGCCAGGTGTCGTTTGATCCGCCGCTGGTGGCTGTTTCGATTGAGAATGAGACGAAATCGCTGCCGATGATTTTGCGCAGCCGCGCTTTCCTGGTCAATGTGTTGCGCACCGATGCGCAGGATAGCGCGAAGCCGAATCGCGGTCTGGCGGCGCAACTGGGGAAATCGGCTCTCAAGGCGCCGACCAAGCTGGAGAATATCGCCTGGACGCCTGGACCCGGCGGGGCGCCGATTTTGCGCGAGGCGCTGTCCTGGGTGGCCTGCCAGGTGCTGCACACGGTCGAGGCGGGCGATTCGACTGTGGTGATAGGTGAGGTGGTGGACGCGGGCGTGCTGGGTGAGGGCGAGTCATTGACGATGAATGAAGCTGGCTTCCGCCACGCTGGTTAATACGTAAACAGGATAATCATGGTGCGTCGTTTTCCTTTTCGTCATACGCCTCGATCCGCTCCACCAGAGGCGCCCGCTACCCGCACACCGCTCCAGTTGCCGTCTCAACCTGAGCATGACCTGGCGCAGTTGGCCCCGCGCGTGGTGCAGGAACTGCGGACGATTGTCGGCAGTGAGCACGTTCTGAGCGACGAGGCTGATCTGATTGCCTATTCGATTGATGGCACCTGGATTGAACGCCGTCCGCTGGCGGTGGTCCTGCCGGCCAGCGCGCAGGAGGTCAGCGCGATTCTCCAACTGGCGAACCGCGAGCGCCTTGTGGTGGCGCCTCGCGGCTCCGCCAGCGGCCTCTCCGGCGGCTCGGTTCCTCTGGGCGGCGGCCTCGCTCTGGCTATGACGCGGATGAATCGCATTCTGGAGATTGACCGGGTGAATCAACTGGCGGTCGTGGAGCCGGGCGTGATTACCGCGCGCTTGCAGAGCGAGGTGGAAAAGCTGGGCCTGTTCTATCCGCCGGACCCGTCAAGTCTGAGTGTATCGGCCATTGGCGGGAATGTGGCGGAGAACGCGGGCGGAGCGCGCTGTCTGAAGTATGGCGTGACCGCTGATTATGTGATGGGCTTGCAGGTTGTCTTGCCGACCGGCGAGATTATCCGCACCGGCGGGCGCATGGTCAAGAATGTCACGGGATATAATCTGCGCCAGCTCTTTACCGGCGCGGAGGGCACCCTGGGCGTGGTGACGGAGGTAACGCTGAAATTGCTGCCCCTGCCACACTACCGCCTGACCGCGCTGGCGGTGTTTCCGCGCCTGGATGACGCCGCAGAGGCGGTGAGCGAGATCATGAGTTCGGGTTTGCTGCCTGCCAGCATCGAGTTGATGGATCAGATCACCGTACAATGCGTCGAGGAACTGCTGCGGATTGGTCTGCCGCTCGACGCCGAAGCGCTGCTCTTGCTGGCCTTCGATGGCAATTATGAGCAGATCGTCGAAGGCGAACTCCAGGCGGCCACGGAGATATGCAGACGCCACGCGGTTCGCTCACTGGAGCACGCGCGCACAGCGGAGGAGAGCGAGCGGCTCTGGCGGGCCAGGCGCTCGATTTCCCCGGCCCTGGCTCGCCGGAGTCCGAACAAACTGGGCGAGGATATTTCAGTGCCTCGCAGCGCGGTCCCGGAAATCATCAGACGCATTCGCGCCATCTCGGCCCGCTATGAACTGACCATTCCGGTCTTCGGGCATGCCGGCGATGGCAACCTGCATCCGAATATTCTCTGTGATCGCCGTAACCCGGCTGAAATGGAGCGTGTGCGCGCGGCGGCGGCGGCGATTTTCGCGGAGGCCATTGCCTGCGGTGGTACGCTTTCCGGGGAGCATGGCATTGGTCTGCTGAAAAAAGAGTTTATGGAGCAGGATCTTGGGACAGAGGCCGTCGAGGCCATGAAGAGAATCAAGCTGGCCCTCGATCCGCAGAATATTCTCAATCCCGGTAAAATATTTCCCAGCGGGCACAGTCTGTGGTGAATGCGCCACGCCTGCCCGCCTCTTATCCAGGCTTTGCGCGTCATTGCCCACACAGGAAGGAAGAAGCGTATGCAGAATGGTACCCGGTCGCCCCTGGAAGAACCCGCGCGCCAGGCGGATTGCACCTTTTGTCAGCACAGCCGGATTACCGACATTCTCAAAGAGACCAGGCATTTCCTGCTGGCCGCCGATCACGCCCCCCTGGTCGAGGGGCATCTGCTGATCATTCCCAGGCGGCACTACGCCTGTTATGGAGATGTGCCGGGTGAACTGGACGCGGAGCTTTTCGCCCTCAAAGACGAAATGCGCCAGTTTTACGCGCAGAACTATGCCCCGGTGGTCTTCTGGGAGCATGGAGTTTTTCGGCAGACCGTTTTTCACGCCCATCTGCACTGCTTCCCCTGGGGCGACCTCAGCTATGATCTGGAGAGTCAGATCCACAATGCCGTGGTCAACGGGCAGCAGGATATTCGCGACTGGTATCATGCCCAGGGCCATTACTTTTACCTTGAAGATGCGCAGGTGGCTCTGCTCTTTGCCCCCGAAATGGAGCGCTATACGCACGTCATGCAGCGGGTTTTTGTCAAAGGCATGGCCGCCCGTGGCATGCCCGCCCGCTGGCGCAGTCCCCAGCAGCGCATCGCCGAGGGGCGTCCGCTGATTGAACAGGTCAAGGCCAGGTGGGCAGCCTTCCAGAGCCAGAAAACGCGCGGCTAACATCTCATCGCCTCCTGTAGCCAGCTACTTGCATTGCCGCTTGTCGGCGGGTTAAGCTATCTGTAGCGGCCCGTTGCGGCGGGCTACGATTGGAAAGGAAGGAATGAAGACTCAATGACGATTCGCAAAGTAGGTGTGATTGGCGCTGGCTTGATGGGCAGCGGGATAGCGCAGACCTGCGCTCAATCTGGCTATGAGACGCTGGTGCGCGAAGTGAATCAATCGCTGCTGGATAAGGGCATGGAGCGCATTCATAGCGCGTGGGAGACGATGGCGAGGAAGGGCAAGCTGACGCAGGAGCAGGTGGCGGAGAACCGCGCGCGGCTGCGCGGAACGCTCGAACTGACCGATTTCGCTGATTGTGACCTGGTGATCGAGGTGATTCTTGAGCAGATGGAGGAGAAACTGCGCCTCTTTACCGCGCTCGATCACATCGTTAAACCGGAAGCGCTGCTGTTAAGCAACACATCCTCGCTGAACATTACCCAGATGGGCGCGGTGACAAAACGGCCCGGGCAGGTTTGCGGCCTCCACTTCTTTAATCCAGCTCCCGTCATGAAACTGGTCGAAGTAGTGCAGACCATCAGTACCGCGTCCTCTACCATTGAGCAGGTGCAGCAATTCGCCCGTTCGCTGGGCAAGACGCCCGTGCTGGCCAAAGATACCGCCGGCTTCATCGTCAATTTCCTGCTCATCCCCTATCTGCTCTCCGCCATTCGCATGCTGGAAAACGGCATGGCCTCGCGCGACGACATCGACACGGCCATGAAGCTCGGCTGCGGCTACCCGATGGGACCGTTTACCCTGCTCGATTACGTCGGACTGGACACGACGCTCTGGGCAGCGGAAGCCATCTATGGAGAGTACAAAGATCCCCTCTACGCGCCTCCTCCGCTCCTGCGCCGCATGGTGCTCTCCGGCATGAACGGACGCAAAAGCGGGCGCGGCTTCTACGAATATTCGTGAGAGGCGTAATGCATAAGCTCTCCCAGCAATGCCCTGACAGGAGAGAAGAAGATCCAGGCGCAGGAAAAGACCTCGCCGACCACGGCAATCAGAAGCGTCCGGGGGAGACCAATTGTTTGACCGAGTGCTCCGCCGATGAGCGCACCCACGGCGGGAAGGCCAGAGGTCAGCAGCACACTACCGGCATGTACTCTTCCTTGCAAGTGCGCGGGGGTGATGGCCTGGCGAAGACTCAGTTGATTGATGCTGAACAACGGGCGTGCCAGGCCAAAGCCACATTGTGCCAATCCCACCAGGCAGAAAGCGAATGGATGAGATACGACGTGCGAGACAGGAAGCAGCGCATCTGAGATTCCGATGGCTATGGGGGCAATGAGAAGTGCGGGCCCAACTCCCATCCATCTGG
>DASZXF010001168.1:0-2319 GCA_035546055.1 Ktedonobacteraceae bacterium | reverse complement strand
ATTACACGCTTTCAGGATGGTCGCTTCACCGTCAATGGCGAGCGCTGGACAGCGCAGCGGAGCGCGGCAGGCCGCTTCCTGAGCATTTTCCGCTTCGACAATATTGGTAACCCGAACTATGATGCACAGCGCGCGGCGGCGCACGTCAAGAAACTGTTGGAGCCGATTGCGCCTGATGTTGAGGTTCAGCCTGTAATCGTTTTTGTCGATCCGAGAGCTGATGTTACCATCGTCAATCCGAGTGTTCCGGTCGTTTATGCGACCGGCAAGGTTTCCCCTACCCTGAAGGATTTGCTCCGTGACTCTGGAGTGACGAAAGACAGCCGCAATCCGCTCACGCCCGATCAGATTGAGGCATTCGAGGCCGCGACATTACCTCGTCGATGAATAATCAAACCAGAGCGCTGGGCGGTGTCACGCTGCTGACGCTGTTGGGCTTCGCCTTACGTTTCTTTCGTCTGAATACGGTTCCCTTGCGCGGTGATGAGGCTTTCACCGTCATTCACTGGATGCGTGAGCCGCTGGCGCATACGCTCTCAGTGATTGCTACTGTCGATCCGCAGGGGCCTCTCAGTTATGCGCTCTTTCGCGGCTGGGGACTGGTCATGGGCACGAATGAGGGGGTGGTTCGTATCCTCCCAGCCTTGATCAGCGTAATTGGCGTCCCGGTGATTTACGCTCTCGGCCATCGACTGCGTGGTCAGCGTTTTGGACTTCTTGCAGCATTTTTCTGGGCGATCAACCCGGATCAAATCTGGCACGCTCAGGATGCGCGCAACTATGCGATCTGGGCAGTCCTGAGTGCGCTGGCGATCTGGCTGGCGCTGCGGGCGCTGGATAGGCAGCGCCGTCTTGACTGGTTGCTCTATATTGTTGCTGGGGCGTTGGCGGCATACGTCTATTATCTTGAGTTGTTTGTGATCGTTGTGCTGAATCTATATGTCTTTATCACTTGCTGGCGCAATCGCAAACTCTTGGTTCGCTGGATTGGTGCTGAGCTGGCGGTTGGCTTACTGCTGGCTCCCTGGTATTTGCAGCCGAGGTTGTTGTTTCAAAGTGGCTATGGTGGCACGGCGGGGCACTTTGATCCCCCGCAGTTGATTACGCGCTTTATCCCTACCCTGATGTTTGGGATGAGTCTGCCGCCTGACTTTGTTGCGGGCATTGCTCCGATACTGGTGATCATATTGTTGCTTGGTTTGACACTATGGTTGCGGCATCGCTGGCAGCAGGGGTTGCTGGTTGGGATGTTGGGAATAGTGCCGTTGTTGTTCTTGGGGATCGTGTCCCTGAGGCTCAATGTGTTTGAACCGCGCTATGTGTTAGCTGCTGCGCCTGCTTATGTGCTCGTTCTGGTCTCATTGATACTTTCTATTGATAGACGGTTTGTAGTTATTGTTGTGCTTGTTTTTGCCGCTGTGTTGCTGGTTAGTGGTTTTGATCTCTCTGGTTATTATTTTCCTGATGACTATGCGAAAGCCAAGGCTCCTGACTGGCGTGCGTTGGCTTCATATCTACATGATCATGTCTCAGCTAGGGACTGGATCACACAAGCGTCAGCCGATGCCTCGTTCGTCTTCTATTGTGGCGAGTATCAGGTTCAAGCCAACTGTGATGATCAACTTCCGGCGAATCCCTTGCAAAGCCAGCAGGAAATTGATCGGCTACTGACTATGCGAAGCGAGCAGCATCCGGCGATCTGGTATGTTGCCGACCCGCCACCCGGCTGGCCGAATAAAGACGACGCAGAGAATTGGCTAACGGCAAATCTTCAGCCTGTTCGCTCGACCTCAGCCGACGGCCTGCGCGTGCAGGAATTTAAGCCCTGGACAGTTACGCTCGATGAAATCAGCGGCGCGCCGCTGGCGACCTTTGGCGACGCTGCGCAGTTGGTGGGCGCACAATCCTGGATTGAGCCGACGAATGAGGTCACGGTCTGGCTCTACTGGCGCGCGCTGAAACCGACGGGCTCCGCGCAGAAAGTCTTTTTGCACCTGACGCAGAGCGACGGCACCCAGATTGTCACTCAGGAAGATCAATATCCGCAGGCAGGCCGCATTGATACGACTTCGTGGCAAACGGGAACCGTCTACCGCGACGTTTATACACTGCCGCTGAATGGAGTCACGACAGGTACGTATAAGCTGATCGTCGGCTTCTACGACCCACAAACAAATCGCCGCCTCCCGGTGGGAGACGGCGACAGTTTCACCATTCAGTCGATCAGCGTACCCTGATCAGCCCATCGAGTCGAGGCGCTTCTGCCACTTATCAACCAGACGCGTATAAATTGCCTCGGAGAGTTCACCGGAAGCCAGC
>DASZXF010001167.1:0-2945 GCA_035546055.1 Ktedonobacteraceae bacterium | reverse complement strand
GTGCCCGCAAACGCTATCTGCGCCTGGTCACGATGACCCAGAGTCCTGAGCAGTTTGTGCAGAGCGCAGCGGGCGGCGTGGTCGCCTCCAATGCTGCCATCAAGATCCTCAAAATGCAGGATCGCACCAGTGTGGCAGCCGTTGGCCAGCGCTTCGGGTTGACCCGTGGGGAGCAACAGCGTTTGCTGACCTTTGGTCGGCCTGAAGCCATGCTGCTGGTAGGCGACCGCCGGGTGATTGTCACCATCGGGGCCAGCGAGGCCGAACACGCGCTGATGACCACCAACCCGGTGGAGGTCGCAGCACGAGCGCTCTCCCAGGAAATGCCCCCGCCCATGACGGGTGCTGGTTCCGGCATTTGAGTCATGGGAGCCGCTGGTCTGTCGTTGCTCACCTGCTCCTTTAAATGAGGAACAGGTGGCGTATTCTGCTCAAGGAGATCATCGATGACCCTTGCTTCCCAGGCCGTGCTGGCGCAGGTGCAGGTGCCCCGCGCCAGCAGTACCCATGATATCACCGCCCTGGAAACCGCGATGCTCAGTCTGACCCTGGATGCCCATCAACCAGTAGCTCTGGACATCGCCGGAACCCCGACCTCACGCGCGTTTCTGCTGCGCGCGGCGACCCCGGTTGCCCTGCGCCATCTGGCGGCCCAGATCCAGGCTCGCTATCCCCAGGCGGAGATCACCGAGGCGCCTGTTGATCCTCTGGCCCTGGCTCCGGGTGAGGTCGCTTCGGTGGTGGAACTGCGTCCGGCAACCGAGACGTATTTGCCTCTGCGGACCCTGGCCGAGCGGGAACTGCTCAAAGAAGGGGCCGATCCGCTGCTGGGCGTGCTGGCCGCGTTTTCTCATCTCCCTCCGCAGAGTCGGGCGGTGATCCACCTGGCGCTGCTGCCGTTGCCGGCTACGTGGTCCCGCGCGTTTCGCCGGCGCGCGGTAGAGCATCCCCTGGAGCCTGAACGGCGGCGCTGGCAACAGGAGCGCACCCGGAGTGAGCAGGCACCCTCTCCCATCCGTCTGGTGGCCCTGGCGCTTCTGGTTGCGCTGTTGCTGGTGGGCTGGTGGGTGCAGCCGATCATCCGCGCTGTACTTCCTGCGTGGATGCTGGCGGCAGCCAGAGCGGTGCTGCACGGCAGCACACCTCTGCTGACTGCCAGCGAGACGATGCAACTTCTTGGTGCGGGGATCGGAACGCTGGTGTTTTCGGCAGCCCTGGCGCTGGGGGGACGGGTGTTGCTCTCGCGCCTGTGGCGCACGCCAATCTATGACATGCGCCTGGTGGACGAGAAGACAGGGCGGCTCGCGTACCGGGCCTGTCTGCGTCTGGTGGTGATCACTCCTTCGGCGTATCCGTTGCCGGCGCCTGTCTGGTCCTGGCTCTGGCGAGGTCTGCGAACGGGTGGGCGGCGTTCTCCCCGGCAGTGGGGGACGTTGGCCCTGGCGGCCTGGCAGGAGCGCCGGCGTCTGGTGTACTTGCGGCGGGCGGAGATCCTCGCACCCCAACGGGAAACCCTGGCCCTGCTCGCCGCTGCCTTTCGTCCGTACCAGACCGCTTCCGGTGCATCCTTGCAGGCGCATCTGCTCTCCCCCCGGCTCACTCGCCGCTTCTGGCGCCCGCGCCGCCGCCAGCCCGGCTGGGTGCGGGGCGTGGCACACGCGCGTCAGGTGCTCAGTGTCGCGGATCTGGCCACGCTCTGGCATCTGCCCCAGGCGCAGGATGTCGCTGAGGTACCGTATCTGGTTCGGGGACGCGCACGGACGCTGCCGGCGCCTGCTGCGCTCTCCACCGGCCAGGGGTATCGCCTGGGAACCGCAACCCATGCCGGACAGACCAGCCCGGTTTTTCTCCCCGCCGAATGCCTGCGGCACAATCTGCTGGCCGTGGCCAGCACCGGGAAAGGCAAAAGCACGCTGTTCACACACCTGGCCAGGGCGGCGATGCAGGAACCCGCCCGTGGTCTGGTGGTGGTCGAGCCGCATGGCGACTTGGTGGCAACCCTGTGCGGGCTGGTTCCGGCCTCCCGGCGGGAGGATGTGGTGGTGGTCGATCTGGCTGATCGTGCCTTTCCCGTGGGCCTCAATCCCCTGGATATGACCCTGGGGCGCGACCGGGATAAGGCGGTGGATACCCTGATCCAGATCGCTTCCTCCCTCTGGGCGGATAGCTATGGTCCGCGCACAGAAAATGTGCTGGAATACGCCGCCAAAACGCTGGCCGAGGCCAACACGACGCTGGTTCGTGCTGACCCCATCGGCGGACCCGCACGTCAGTACACCCTGCTCGACATTGTGCCGCTCTTGCGCCGCACCAGCTTTCGCCATGCGGTGCTGGAGCAGGTCGCCGATCCCGTGCTCACTGACTGGTGGGCTACCTACTACGAGCCGCTGGATGTGCGGATGCAGTCGGAAGTCACCTCCTCGGTGATTACCAAGCTGTCCAAGTTTGCCAGTTCCCGCGTGGCCCGCCGCATGCTGGGACAGGCGGACACCTGTTTTCGCTAAAAATTCGCACTACCAGGAAGCCTTGCCGCGCTAACGATGCAACCTGTCCATTTGGCCCTGCAACCGCCAGGGGACCCTGGCGGTTGCAGGGCCAAATGGAGCCGCTTCAGCCGTTTTGCCGGTGACATAGCCATCATTAACACTTTGCTGGGAGTGGGCGAGTACAAGGGTAGCAGGGTGGCATTGATCGTAATTATCAAACACAACCATTGCCATTCCTGGGTAAAAAGAAACTGCGTGTGTGGCCTTTCCATGATGCCATTTCTGGCATGGGGACACTGGCCTATTCCTCTGATAGTGTTCGCGATTGTTTCTGCCTTGCTCCATTTCACTCGTATGTGTCAAAAGAAAGAAGAAGGATCTCTATGCTCGGAACACAAAACCAACTGGAGTCCCATGAGGGGCAAGGGACTCCACTGATGATGTTGCCCTCCGAACGGA
>DASZXF010001166.1:0-23329 GCA_035546055.1 Ktedonobacteraceae bacterium | reverse complement strand
CTCGCTATCCTGATTCGTTCATTGCTCGCTTTTCCAAGTTCCTATTATACGACAAAAAAGCCAGACCTGAAGAGCAGGACGAAACGTCGGTCCCGGGTTTCTCACAAGTCAAGCAAAGGCCATCCCCAGCGAGGGTGCAGGGAGCGCAGCGTCCCTGCCGGGTGCGGGTGTCCCGCCTCTTTCTCATCTCTTGCATCTCGCCGCCGTCGGTGGCAAACGACTGGTGAGAATCCCTGAACGTCGGTCCTGGCTGACTACACGGATGGGTTTATGATACACTGTGGCCGGGGATGATGGATATTTGGGCGAGGGAGATTGTCATCAGCTCCAGCGCAACTCACCCCGGAAAAAGGTGGCCATGAGCGTTACTTATTATGAACGAGGGAGAAATGAGAGAAATTTCATAGTTTTTGTTGCTAAAAAAGTGCATAATGGAAGAAATCTCATCGTTTCCGTTTTACATGGACGATACGATATCAAGGTCTTCATCTGGAGGGAAAATGGACACATCTACGCAGGTGCTGGTTATAGGCGGTGGCCCTGCCGGTTCTACAGTTGCTACCATGCTCACGCGTGAGGGGTTTGAGGTCACGCTGATCGAGCGCGATGTCTTTCCTCGCTATCACATTGGTGAATCACTTCTGCCCTCATGCCTGGAAATCCTCGACCTGATCGGTGCACGTGAAAAGATCGAAAACTACGGTTTTCAGCGCAAAGAGGGCGGTTATTTCTCCTGGGGTAAGGACTCCTGGGTGCTGGAGTTCGAGCATCTGCACCACCCGTATAGCTATCAGGTATTGCGCGCGGAGTTCGATCAACTGCTCTTGGAGCACGCCAAAGAGCAGGGGGTGAAGGTCTTCGAGGGTACCGCGATTCGCAGCCTGACCTTTGAGGGCGAGCGTCCACGCAGCGCCCAATGGGAGCAGGTGGTAGGTGGCAACGCGAGCGGGGAGATTAGCTTCGATTATCTGATCGACGCTTCGGGGCGGGCAGGTCTGATGGCAACGCGCTACCTGAAAAATCGGCATTTTCACGAAGCTTTCCAGAATGTGGCCATCTGGGGCTACTGGCAGGATGCGGCCAAAGCCACCTTCGCGCCTCCAGGATCGATCATGAACGGAGCGGTGCCCGATGGCTGGCTGTGGGGAGTGCCCCTGCATGACGGAACGATGAGCGTGGGTTATGTGCTCCACAAAACAGCCTTTAAGGAAAAGCGCCAGCAGATCGACTCGCTGGAAGAGATCTACCTCAAGGCTATCGAGGAATGTCCCCTGATCGCCGACCTTGTGCGTCCCGGCAAACTGGTTTCCAACGTCAAAACCGAGCAGGATTACTCCTACATGGCGACCAGCCTGACCGGTCCCGGCTACTATATGATCGGGGACGCGGCCTGCTTTATTGATCCGCTGCTCTCCACCGGCGTTCACCTGGCGACCCATAGCGCCATGCTCTGCGCGGCCAGCCTGGCCAGCGTGTTGCGCGGCGAAATCGAGGAGCAGGAGGCGCGCACGTTCTTTGAAGAGAGCTATCGCCTGGCCTATGTACGCCTGATGGTCATCGTTTCGGGTCTGTACGCGCAGTACAACGGCAAAGAGTCCTACTTCTGGCAGGCTCAACTGCTGAGCAATCGCGATTACGAGAACGCTGACGACCTCAACGCGGCCTTCCTCTTCGTCGTCACCGGCCTGGAAGATCAATTCGACGCCGGGCAGGGCACGGGTCTGCGCAACCTGGATCTGGCCGAACTGGCCCCGCAGATGTCGGCGGAACAGGCAGCCAGAACGATGGCGCTCCACAACATCTATAACAAAGTCTTCTATCGTTCGTCGACTTCCCCGCAAACGGCCAGCGAGGGACTCTATGTCACCGCACAGCCACATCTGGGACTGGCGCGGGTGTAGAAAAGTAGGATGAGGGTTCAGGTGTGAAAGAAGATATTGGAGCTTTAGCCTCTATCACGTTCATGACAGGACCATTGAAGGGGCAGACCATTTCCATCCAGAAGCCGGTCACGACCATCGGACGGGAACCATCCAATGATATCGTGATTCGCAATGATCTCAAGGTTTCCCGCTATCATGCGCGCCTGATCTTGCAGGATGGAAACTGGCATATTGAGAAGACCTCGCAATCCAGCTTTTTGCTGGTCAACCAGCAGAAGGTGCAGCAGTCTCCCCTGGCGGATAAAAGCGTGGTCAACCTGGGCGATGATACCTCTTTTGTCTTTCGTGCCGCGCCTGCCGGGCAGATGGCAGGCGGGCCAACCGCCTTTAGCGACCCGGCGGCCCAGCGTCCGACGCCGCTGATGCCGCCGGCGCAGGGCTTCACACCGGTGCCGCCAGGTCCGCCGGCGCAGCCCTTTACGCCGGCGCCGCTGCCGGTTCCTCCGGGTCCGCCAGGTCCGCCGCGTGTGGGCACGCAGGCGGGACCAGCCGGGTATCCGCCAGCCGCGCCGCCGCCGGCCTATTCCCAGGCGCCTGTCACGCCATACTCGGTGGATGGACAGACGGCTCGCGCCCCCGGCGCGGTGGCCCGGCCCGACGCCACCGTGGTGGCCTCGCTGGAGAGCATCGGCCTGCCTTCGTTAGAGATCACCAGCTATTCTCACAGCGAGAAAAAGGTCTATGTGCTGGACAAGCCGGCGCTCAATATCGGGCGCGATCCCACCAATGACATCATCATCAATGATCGTATTGTTTCGGGCCTGCACCTGCGCGTCGTGCGCCAGGGCAACACCTTTGTCCTGATTCATCCACACCCGGAGCGGCCCAGGACGCTCAATGGCCTGCTCTACCAGGGGCGCAAGATACGCGGCGATGAGCAGTTCAGCCACGTACTGAGCAAAGGCGATATTTTCCGTATTGGCGATGAAAACGGCACCCTGGTCACGCTGACCTACAACGACGGCACCGGGACCGCGCAGGATATTCTGCCCGCCATGCAGCCCATCAAGCTTGGCGCGGCTGAATTGACCATCGGACGCCGGCCTGATAACGCCGTGGTCCTGGCGCACCCGCAGGTCTCCGCCCATCACGCGCGGCTGATTCAGGAAGGCGGCACCTATCGTATCGTCGACCAGAACAGCATGAACCATGTCTACGTCAACGCGGAACTGGTGACGAGCCATCTGTTGCGCCTGGGTGACGAAATTCGCATCGGACCCTACAAGCTGATTTTTGAGGGCAACCAGCTCTCCCAGTACGATGAATCGAATTTCATTCGCATCGACGCGCAAAATCTGCGCAAAAGCGGCAATAACAACATCACCCTGCTGAACAACATCTCCATCACCATTCCGCCGCGCAAATTTGTCGCCCTGGTCGGCGGCTCCGGCGCGGGCAAATCGACCCTGATGGACGCCCTCAACGGTCTGCGTCCCGCCCAGCAAGGCAAAGTTTTCTACAATGGTCAGGACTACTATCACAACCTGTCTGCTTTCAGCACCCTGCTGGGGTACGTGCCGCAGGACGACATCGTACACCGCGACCTGACAGTTGAACGCGCCCTGTACTACGCTGCCAAGTTCCGTCTGCCCGGCGACTTCACCAACGAGCAGATCGAGCAGCGCATTGTGGAAGTGCTGGAAGACGTAGAAATGACCTCGCGCCGCAAGCTCCTGGTCAAAAAGCTCTCAGGTGGCCAGCGCAAACGCGTCTCCATCGCCATGGAATTGCTGGCCAACCCCAGCCTCTTCTTCCTGGATGAGCCGACCTCGGGCCTCGATCCCGGTCTGGACCGCAAGATGATGTACCTGCTGCGCAAACTGGCTGACGCGGGTCACACCATCGTCCTGGTCACACACGCCACCAACAATATCAACGCCTGCGATTACGTCTGCTTCCTCGCTCAAGGGGGACGCCTGGCCTTCTTTGGCTCGCCGGAAGAGGCCAAGGCCTATTTCGGCAAGACCGATTTCGCCGAAATTTACACCACCCTGGAGCCGAGCGATGAAAACCCGAACGTGCCGGACGAGGCCGAAGCCAGGTTCAAGCTCTCCAGAGAATACCAGGCTTACATCGCCGAACCGCCCAAAACCCTGCCGGAAGTGAAGGCAGGCGGCGTCAACGGGCAGGCGAAAAACACCGCGCGCAGGCGGCGCGGCAATCCGCTCCAGCAGTTTCTCCTGCTCTCGCTGCGCAACTTTGAGCTGCTCAAAAATAACCGCAGCAACCTGGTCATTCTGCTCTTGCAGGCGCCGCTCATCGCCCTGCTCTTAATGCTCCTGGTGCGCTTCGAGGTCGGCGTGGGTCTGTTTGACGGCAACAAAGTCGTGCAATGTTCTCCGCGCATCTTCACCTCGCAGGCCGTCAGCCAGACCAATCCATCGGGTTTGCTGGGTATTGACACCAAAGGCAATAACGCGGCAGTGGATTGCAACCGCATCGTCAGCTTCCTCAAGACCGACGCCAGCGGCATTTCCTACGCCAAATCCAAAGGTGGCGTAGATACTGCTTTGCAGGACTTCATCGTGCAGGGCGTTGGCCTTAATGCCGCGCGTGCGCTGTTCATCATCGCCTTTGTCGCCGTTCTCTTCGGCGTCATCAACGGTACGCGTGAGGTGGTCAAAGAGGCCTCGATCTATCGACGAGAAAGGACCGTCAACCTGGGGATCTTCCCCTACGTCTTCTCCAAAGTGCTGGTCTTTGGACTGTTCTCAGTCTTCCAGAGCGCGGCCCTGCTCTTGATCGTCTACGCCTTTGAGCCATTTCAACGCAGCATCTTCCTGCCCGTTCTGCTGGAGATCTACATCACGTTGCTTCTCACAGCCCTGGCGGGTCTGATGATCGGTCTGACCGCCTCGACCTTCGCGGCCAATGAAGACAGCGCCAACAGTCTGCTGCCCTTCATTCTCATCCCGCAGGTCGTCTTCGCCGGCGTTGAAATACCCTTGAAGGACTGGCCCTTGCAGATCGCGGCGGTGGTCTTCCCCACGCGCTGGTCGGTCGCGGCCCTGGGTTCATCGGTGGGTCTGCACAGCGACAAACTCGGCGGGGATAGTCTGTTTGGCAGCGATAGCACGTTCCACGGAACGCTTTTCTCGACGTTCACCACCAGCGACGCCGTTCACCGCCTGGTTCTCTCCTGGGGAGCGCTGGGTGCGTTGATCGTCGCCCTGATTATTGTGATGTGTATTGGGCTGAAACGAAAGGACGTGCGTTTCTAGCAGAAACGGAAGGATGTTATGCAGAGACGAGTTGTGATTACCGGATTGGGGGTTATCGCCCCCAACGGGATAGGAAAAGAAGCCTTTTGGGATGCCTGCGTCACTGGCCGTTCAGGTATCCGGCGCCTTACGCGCTTTGATGCCAGTTCACTCAAAACGCAAATCGCCGGAGAGGTGCCAGATTTTCAGCCAGAAGATTGCGGCATCCCGACGGCGGTGGCGAAGATGCTGGACCGGGGCACGCAGTTTGCCCTGGGGGCCAGCAATCTCGCGCTGGCCGACGCGGGTCTAAGCGGCACGTTGAGCGAGGAGGAGCGCAACCGTTTCGGCATCTACGTGGGTTCAGCCATGGCCGGGAGTGAAGAGGGTGAGCAACTCTGGGTCCGCCTTACCAAAGGCGGCACCCAGCCGCTCGCCGTCGCGGAGGGCGAACGCCTGCCCTCCGCCACCGTCCTCAGCGCGCTGGTGCCAACCAGCGCTGTGGCTGCCGCTCACCATTTGCACGGACCTAGCACTGTCATCTCAACCGGTTGTTCTGCCGGGGCGGATGCTGTCGGCCAGGCGTACTGGGCGATTCAAGAGGGGCGTGCTGATCGTATGCTGGCCGGGGGAGCTGATTCCTCGATCAGTTACGCGGGTATCAGCGTTTTTAGCATCATGAAGGCGCTGAGCACGCGCAACGACGAGCCAGAGCGCTCCTCGCGTCCCTACGACGGTCTGCGCGACGGCTTTGTGCTGGCGGAAGGCGCGGGTATGCTGGTGCTGGAGGAGCGCGAACTGGCTCTGGCGCGCGGCGCGCACATCTACGCTGAACTGGTGGGCTTTGTCTCGACCAGCAATGCCTATCACATGACGGCCCTGCCTGAAAAGGGCGAGCCGCTCCAGCATCTTCTGCGCCTGGCCCTCGACGAAGTGGGCATTGGCCCGGAGGATCTGGATTACATCAACTCACACGGCAGCTCTACTCTGCCCAACGAGTCAGCCGAGACGGCGGCCTACAAAGCCGTCTTTGGCGAGCAGGCGTACCACATTCCCATCAGCGCGACGAAATCGATGATCGGGCATACCCAGGGAGCGGCCAGCGCCATCGAGGCGGTGGTTACGGCGCTGGTGCTGGAGCACCAGGTCTTGCCGCCGACCATTAACCAGGAGCAGCCTGATCCGCTGTGCGACCTGGATTACGTGCCCAACGTGGCGCGTCCGGCGCATGTGCAGGTAGCGCTGAGCCATTCGAGCGGCTTCGGTGGTGTGAATACGGCCCTTGTCCTTACCAGGCCGGATTGGAGTGATACATATGAGAGATAGGACACCGCGCAGAGTGGTGATTACGGGCCTGGGGGCCGTGGCGCCAAATGGGATCGGCAAAGAGGCCTTCTGGCGGGCGACCAGCCAGGGCGTGTCAGGCATCAAGCCGCTTTCACGTATGCTGGTCGATGATCTGCCGATTACCGCAGGTGGCGAGGTGCAGGATTTTGTGGCGCAGGATTTCCTGGACCGCAAGCTGGCCCAGCGCACCGACCGGGTGACGCATTTCGCCTTCGCGGCTGTGCAGGAGGCTTTACAGGACGCGGCTTTGAAGCTGGAGGAAGAGAATTCCCATCGCGTGGGGGCCGTGATTGCCAACACCGTGGGAGGCGTGGAATTTGTGCTGACGCAGGTTGAGGCGCTACACACGCGGGGTCCGCGTTTCGTCAGCGCGTACACCGCGATTGCCTGGTTGCAGGTGGCCACGGTGGGCCAGCTCTCCATTCGCTACGGTATTCAGGGCTACTGTAAGACACCGCTCAACGACACGGCGGGAGGTCTGGAGGCGCTGGGCAAGGCCAACCAGGCCGTCAGACGTGGCGCGGCGGATGTCATTCTGGCCGGCGGCTGCGAGGCCATGCTGCATCCCTGCGTGCTCCTGGTCATGGCCCACAGCGGTCACTGCGCTACCGGTGACGATCTCCAGGCGTACCGTCCCTTTGATAAGCGAGCCAGCGGTTTCATGCTGGCGGAAGGCGCGGGCGTCTGTATCGTGGAAGAGTACGAGCACGCCCTGCGTCGTGGCGCGCCCATCTACGGCGAACTGGTCGGCTTCGGACAATCCAACGATGCCCAGGGTACGCAGATGTCCACCTCGCGGGGGGCGCAATACGCCCGCGCTATTCAGTCCGCCCTGTGCGAAGGCCAGCTCGCGCCCCAGGAAATCGGCTACTTCAGCCTCGACGGACGAGCCATTCCCAACGCCGACCAGGCCGAAGCGGAAGCGCTGCACAGCGTCTTTGGCGATCACCTGGAGCGCATCGCGCTCAGCGTGCCGCGTACTATGCTCGGCCACAGCCACGCGGCGGCGGGCGCACTCGATACCATCGCCGCCCTGCTGGCCCTGCAACACCATCACGCGCCGCCTACCATCAACTGCGAGCAAGTGGACCCGCGCTACGGCCTCTCGCTGGTTGGCGAGGGAGGTCGGCCCCTCACCGGCTCCGGCATCCTGGTTGGAGGCCGCAGCACCGGCGGCGTCAATTCCGTCCTGGCCCTGCGCCCGGCATAAAGCAGCCAGCGAAGCCTGCTTGCTAGGACAGGATGGATGAATCATCCAATCCCAGAAAAACAGCATCCCTGATTGTGAGAAATCAAGGATGCTGTTCTCATTTCCAGCAAGAGCCTTGCTACATATGGCTCTGTTCAGGATCTATTGGTAGACGCGTACATAGTCGATAACCATATCCTGCGGGAACACCGAGCTCGCGTTGGGGGCGCCGGGCCAGTCGCCGCCCACGGCGTTGTTCAGGATAATAAAGAACGGGTGATCGTAGACCCAGGGGCCGCGTGTGGACTCGATGGTGCTTTTCGCCAGGGTCAGGAAGGCATTGCCGTCCACCGAGAAGACCAGGGAACTGCTGTTCCAGTCGAGCGCGAAGACATGGAAGGCGGCGGCGAAGTCCTGGTTGTTGGACAGCGTGTAAGGCGCGCCGATGCCGTTCGCGCCATTGTACGCGGGCGCGTGGATAGTCGAATGGACAATGCTCGGTTCGGAGCCGAGGTGTTCCATGATATCAATTTCACCGCAGGCCGGCCAGGGCGTGTTATTCGAGAAGAAGTTCGCGCCCAGCAGCCAGAAGGCGGGCCACAGACCCTGCGTGCCGGTGACCTTGATACGCGCCTCCACATGTCCGTAGGTGAAACTGTAGTGGCCGTAGGTGTTGATCCTGCCGGACGTGTACTGGCAGGTCGTGCTGCCGGTCAACGGATCGGTCGGACAGCTTGAGCCGGCTGTGACCTGTTTGCGGGCCTCGATCACCAGGTCGCCGTTACCGTCCATCTTCGCGTTCTGGTTATTGGTGTAATATTCCAGCTCGTTGTTGACGCCCGGACCCGTCTCCGCGTTCCACTTGTTCGGATCGGGAGTCGTGCCGGCGGCTCCGTTAAACTCGTCGCTCCAGACCAGTTGCTCCGGGTTGCGCGGATTGGGCGGCAGCGCCGGCGGAGTGGTTGGATTGCCGCCCGTGCCGTAGACCTGGAACTCCCAGAGCGAATAGCCGTAGGTCGTATTGCGCGCCGTGCCATACATGCGCACATAGCGGCCTGTGCCGGAGACATTCAACGTCTGCAGGAAGCCAGCAGCTGTCGTTGTCGAATAGATCGAAGTCCAGTTGCTCGCGTCATTGGAAACCTGGATCTGGTAAGCCGTCGCGTAGGCGTTTTCCCACTGGAGCACAACCTTATGGACATTGGCCGTCGCTCCCAGGTCTACATAGATCCAGCCGGGATCGACCCAGCCAGTCGTATCACTCGTCGCCCAGCGCGTCGCCGGGTCCATATCAAAAGCCTTCGCCGGTGTGCAGCCAGAGCAGTTCGCGTCATCCTGGTAAGAGGATGCCGTAGCCGGCTTATTGTAGGACAGCAGCACATCGCCACCCGTCGCGGTCGGCGTGGGGGTAGGCGTCGAAGGGGAAGTTGGGGTCGGCGTCGGGTTCGAGCCGCTGCCGCCCGCGAAGACCTCGAACTCCCAGAACGAATAGCCATATTGCGTCGAGCGCGCCGTGCCGTACATACGCACATAGCGGCCCGTGCCGCTCACCGTCAGAATCACCGTCCCGCCCTGTCCGCTGGTCGTCGAGTAGATCGTCGTCCAGTTGGTCGCATCATTCGAGACCTGGATCTGGTAGGCCGTCGCATAGGCAGCTTCCCATTGCAGCGCCACGCTACAGATCGCCTGCGCGCTGCCCAGGTCCACCTGGAGCCATTGGGGATCGCTAAAGCCGCTGGACCAGCGCGTGCCGGAATTGCCATCGACAGCGTTCGCCGCCACATAATTCGAGCCAGTTTCGATTGAAGAGGTCGTAGCCGGGCGATTCAGCGCCACATTGGTCGTCCCACAGCCAGAGCCAGCCGTACCGTAAACCTGGAACTCCCAGAGCGAATAGCCGTACTGCGTCGAGCGCGTCGTGCCATACATGCGCACATAGCGCCCGGAGCCAGAAACATTCAGGGTTTCCGTGCCCCCTGCCCCAGTCGTAGTTGAGTAAATAGTGCTCCAGTTCGTCGCGTCATTGGAAACCTGGATCTGGTAAGCCTTCCCAGACGCCGTCTCCCATTGCAGCACCACCTGGCTGATAGAAGCGCTGGCGCCCAGGTCCACCTGGAGCCATTGGGGATCGCTGAAGGCACTGGACCAGCGTGTGCCGGCATTGCCATCAACCGCGTTCGCCGCCACAAAGTTCGTGCCGGTTTCGACCGAAGAAGCGGTCGCAGTCTTGCCCTGAGAGAGCAGAGTCCCGGCTGCGTGAGCGGCCAGAGGTCGAGTAAGAACCGGGAAGAGAGCAATCAAGCCGGCCACAAGCGTCACCAGGCCGGTTAGCGCGATCAATCGTTGAACAGATTTCGGACGCCTCGCAGCGCCGGAAGGATGTACATCCATGACATCTCCTTGTTCGATAGTCGTCTCATCGATGGTTCGTAGTCAATGAAACAGATGAAAAAGTCATCATCACCTGCCCGCGTTCAGTGGAATGGGCAGACGGCGGGCCAGAAATGGTCCTTTCTCACAGCCGCCGTCTACCCCGTCTCGCCGCCTCCCGAGCCAGCGAAACCTCCACCCATGTTTCAGGACGGTCGCACCTCCTTTGCGATACTTTGCGAAAGCATTATCGGTAGTCTATCAACGAATATAGTCAATTTCCGGCGGATTGTCAAGTGGGTCAGAGAATTCGTTTTCTCTCCATTTACCCACCAGAAGAAAGGTGGGTGGGAAGATTGCAGAGCAGGTGGGGGTGCCTGTCTGGAGAAGCAGAACAGGAAAAACGGGATGTTATATGAGGCCTGATGGCTCCTGTGGACGCGCTTGACAAACCAGAGCTTATTGAGTACAGTGATAGCGATTACATCGATAGTGTTTTCGTATAATGTCGTAAGAGATTCCGCCGGTCTTCTCGCCAGGGGATTTATCGAGTGGGAGAAGAGGCGCGCTGGTGGCTATTGGGGTATATGCTTCTGCTGGCGTGGCCTGGACAGATAGTCGATATACATGTATGATGATGTGCGAAAACGTTGTCTAGAAAAAAATGCATCAACTGGAGTTGAAGATGGCCAAGAGGCATAAAATCGATACGCGTCCGACGATTGCGCAGATTGCGGCGGCTGCCGGGGTGTCGATCCCGACCGTTTCCAAGGTGCTCAATGGGCGCATGGATGTATCGCCCGCCACCCGCGAGCGCATTGAGCAGGTCATTGAAGAGTATGGTTTTGTGCGCAATCGGGCCGCACGCGCGCTGGGCCAGGGCAAGACGGGTCTGGTTGATCTGGTGGTGCCGCGCCTGGATGATGACTATTTCTTTCCCATCGTGCAGGGAGCTGAGCAGGCGCTGAAGGAGACCGGTGTGCGCCTGGTACTGACCTCGACCCATTATGAAACCGATGCGGAACTCCAATGGATTGAGACCGTGACGGATCGCTCGACGGATGGAGTCTTGCTGGTGCTGCCTTCCGACGAGGCGATTCAACGCCTGGCGCAGCAGCAGAGTTTGCCCTTTGTGGTGATTCACAACCAGGGTGGTTTGCCCTCGACGATTCCATCGGTGACGATCACCAGCTGGGATGGCGGATTCGCCGCCACCAATCACCTGATCGCGCTCGGCCATCGCCGCATTGCCTACATCGGCAAAAATGTTTCCTCGATGGATGCCATTGAGCGCTTCGCGGGCTACCGTACCGCGTTGGAGGTGGCTTCGCTGCCACTTGATCCCGATTTGCAGTGCGAAGGTCAGTTTACCGCCGACGATGGCTATGCCGCTACCAGGGCGCTGATGGCCCTGGAGTCGCCACCCACGGCCATTTTTGCCGGCAACGATCACCACGCCATCGGGGTCTATCGCGCGCTCTACGAGCTTGGCATACCCGTTCCGCAGCAGGTCAGCGTGATTGGCTTTGATAACCTGACCTATACCGAGTTGATGAATCCCGCCCTGACCACCGTGCATGTTCCGCGTGTAGAGATGGGACGCATGGCCGCCAGCATGTTGCTGAAATTGATCGCCGGTGAACCACCCGATCTGCCCCGCCTGACCCTGCCTACGCGCCTGGTCGAGCGCGAGTCCTGCGCTCCGCTCCCCTGATTCCGGCAGACTTTTCGATAGTTTGCGAAACTTTGACAGGAATAGAGACGAAAAGTGAGAAAAGTTTCGCCCTCGACCTGGTTTTATCGCCCCGTATTCGCCTGAATTCTCCCATTTCTTCTGCCATGACGGGGATTTCGGGCGAAAATACCCTGACCCGATCTTCCTACCCCTTGACAAGCAGAGATAAATTGACTATATTCGTATTAAGGGTTCCGATATTGATTTCGTAAAATGTCGAAAAGGATCAGGTTGCAGCGTGGCTTGAAGCTGGTCCGAGGAACCTACGTCGATGTTTGGACGCTCCTGGCAAGAGGCGAGGAGTGTCGTGCCTTCAGTGCAGGAAGGGAATTCTTCATGAACTTCAACCTCTCACTCATGCGCGCCTCTGCTGGCCTGTCTCCTCTTTGTGACGACGGATCAGGTCGGAGGCGCCGCTAGGAACGGCGTTTCTCAACACTCTTTTACCCATGAGTTCTATCAACCACTTATGCCCGGACAGGCTGACGAAGTGATGTCCTGTAGAGGCATAGGGCGGAATGGTTGCGCCTGTTTTCCCTCTTCGATCTACCGATGGCAGATACGCCCCTGGCGTATGCGGTGACGTGGATGGCGATCCAGGCGAAAGGACAAAAAAGCAAAACAGGCATGAGCAGACCGAAGGTCGGATTCAGGCGTTTTACTGAGGCGGCGTCCAGGCAAACCTGGCGTCTGCCCTGGTTCGCCGGGTTTCGCTTCGGGGTATATGGGGCGCAGTGAGCTTTGCTCTTCTGGACGTTTGTGGCGCTACTTCGACTCTTCAATTCATTTGTGCAAGGGCATTGGTGAGGCCGAGATGCGCCAGCGGGTGCGCCCTCGACGTGCGAGTAGTTTGAAACGAAGGAGTTGTCATGGATGCACATCCTCCCGGTGCGGCGGCGCGTGAACGAGCGCGCGCTGTTCCTCGACGCTTTCACAGATCGTTGTTCTGGACATTGTTGGCGAGCTTGCTGGCTGTGAGCATGGTCCTGCCCATCTGGCATGTTTTCGCCAGTTCTCAGGTGATGAATCGACCCTGGATGGATGCGGCGCTGACGCCCGACCAGCGCGCGGACCAGTTGATCGCGCAGATGACGCTGGATGAGAAGATCGCGTTGCTGCACGGGGTCGCTGGTCCTTATATTGGCTATGTGCCGCCCAATACACGCCTAGGCATTCCGGCGCTGAACCTGGAGGATGGTCCGGCTGGCGTGGCGGATAGTATGCGCGGGGTGACGGCTTTTCCCGCGCCGGTGGCGGGCGCGGCGAGCTGGGATACAGCGCTGATGAACCAGTACGGGCAGGCTCTTGGTGGCGAGGAGGCGGGCAAGGGGGCCAACGTGGTACTTGGTCCCACGGTGAATATTCTGCGGGTGCCGCAGTGGGGACGCAGCTTTGAGAGCTTTGGCGAAGATCCCTATCTGGCCAGTCAGATGGCGGTGGCCGATGTGCAGGGGATTCAGTCGCAGGGTGTGATCGCGACGGTCAAGCATTACGCGGCGAATAATCAGGAGGAGAATCGCGGCGGGGTCAACGCCAATGTGGATGAGCGCACCCTGGAGGAGATCTATCTACCCGCTTTCCAGGCGGCGGTACAAAAAGGCGGCGCGGGCGCGGTGATGTGCTCGTACAATCTGGTGAATACGATCTATACCTGCGAAAATCCCTTTTTGCTCAACCAGATTCTCGATCAGCAGATGGGCTTTGCGGGCTTTGTGATGTCCGACTGGGGCGCGACCCACAGTACGGTGGCGGCTGCTAACTCGGGGCTGGATATGGAGATGTGGGACGGTACCTATTTCGGAGATGCGCTGAAGACGGCGGTGCAGAATGGACTGGTGAGCGAGAGCCGCCTGGATTCGATGGTGCATCGCGTGTTGCGCACGATGTTCGCCCTGGGTCTGTTCGATCACGCGCCGGTGGGTTCGTCCTCGAACAATGTGGCCAGCGCGGCTGATGATCAGTTCGCGCTCCAGGCGGACGAGCAGGGGTCAGTGCTGCTGAAGAACAATCAAAGCCTGCTGCCGCTGGGGAGTCAGACGACATCCATCGCGGTCATCGGTCCGGGTGGCTCGGTCAATCCCAAAGACGCCGGCGGGGGCAGCGCTGGCGTGATCGCGCCCTCGATTGTCACGCCGTTGCAGGGGATTACCCGGCGCGCGGGCAGCGGCGTCAGCGTGCAGTACGCCGAGGGCACCAATCCCGATGGCAGTTTGCCGGCTCTGCAAACGCAGTACCTCACCCCGGCCTCTGGCGGCGGCAATGGTCTGCTGGGCCAGTATTTCGCCAATGAGACGCTTTCGGGAACGCCTGTGCTGACGCGGGTTGATCCCAATGTGGACTTCAACTGGAATGGCAATTCGCCGGGCAGCGGCGTCCCGGCTGGCGGCTGGTCGGTGCGCTGGA
Source organism: Ktedonobacteraceae bacterium (assembly GCA_035546055.1). Classification (GTDB taxonomy): domain Bacteria; phylum Chloroflexota; class Ktedonobacteria; order Ktedonobacterales; family Ktedonobacteraceae; genus Paraktedonobacter. The sequence continues at coordinate 9,142 of DASZXF010001166.1, read as the reverse complement.
CGGGTACCCTGACCGCGCCTGCCACGGGCACCTATGCCTTTACCCTGAACAGCGATGATGGCAGCCGTCTGTACATCAACAATCAACTGGTCATCGACAACTGGCGTTCCCAGTGGCCTACGGTGGAAAGCGCTTCGCTGCAACTCACAGCGGGCCAGGCGTACTCCATCAAAGTTGAATACTTCCAGGACTGGGGCGGCAGCAGCGTCAGCCTGGGCTGGAACGCGCCGGGTTTGAACAGCGCCTTTAACCAGGCTGTCCAGCTCGCCCAATCCTCCAATGTAGCCGTCGTGGTGGCCAATGACAACGAGTCCGAAGGCTCTGACCGCACCAGTCTGCTGATCAATGACGCGCAGGAGCAGTTGATCGAGGCGGTAGTGCAGGCCAATCCGCACACCATCGTCGTCCTGAATACCGGCGCGCCAGTGCTCATGCCGTGGGTCAACCAGGCTCAGGCCATTCTGGAGACATGGTATCCCGGCCAGGAGGACGGCAACGCCCTGGCAGCTCTGCTCTACGGCGATGTCAATCCCTCCGGCAAGCTGCCCATGACCTTCCCGGCCTCGGCCAGCGATGTGCCTGCCAGTACGTCCGCGCAGTATCCGGGCGTCAACAGCCAGGCGAATTACTCCGAGGGCGTCCTGGTAGGCTACCGCTATTACGATCAGAAGAACGTCACGCCGCTCTTTCCCTTTGGCTATGGCCTCTCCTATACAACCTTTGGCTACAGTAACCTGACGGTGAATCCCACGGCAGCCTCGTCCACGGGGACGGTTTCCGTGGGGGTGGATATCACCAACACTGGCGCGCGGGCTGGCGCGGAGGTAGCGCAGCTTTACCTGGGCCTGCCTTCCACCAACGTGCAGGAGCCGCCGAAGCAGCTCAAGGGCTTCCAGAAGGTCTTTTTGCAAGCGGGGCAGACGCAGCATGTGACCTTCACCCTCGCGCCCCAGGATCTCTCCTACTGGGATGTCAACGCGCATAACTGGCTGGTGCAGAATGGTACCTACCAGGTCATGGTGGGCAGTTCATCGCGCGATATTCGCCAGCAGAGCAGCTTTACGGTCAGTGGCAGTCCTCTGCCGCCCCCGGCAACCGGAGGCACCGCTATTCGCATTAGCGCGGGCGGTGTCGGGGCGGCGCCTGCGGCATGGATGCCGCCCTACAGCGCCGATATGGATTACAGCGGCGGCACCGCCGCCGGGTCCGGCGCCAGTATCGACCTGACCGGCGTGAGCAATCCCGCGCCCGCCAGCGTCTACCAGAACGCGCGCGGCGGCAACTTTAGCTACACCATTCCCAATCTGACGCCCGGCGCCTCCTACACGGTACGCCTGCACTTCGCGGAAACCTACTGGACCACGGCGGGTCAGCGCACCTTTAACGTCAGCATCAACGGTCAGCAGGTACTCAGTAATTTCGACATCATCGCCGCTGCTGGCGGACCCGACAAGGCGGTGGCCAGGCAGTTCACGGCCACGGCTGACAGTGGTGGCAAGCTGACCATTCAGTTCACCAGTGTCATCGATAACGCCGAGGTCAGCGGTCTGGAGATCCTCAGCAGCTCCGCGACGGGCACCCCGACGCCCACGCCCACGCTGACGCCCACACCCACGCCGGGAACGACGCCCACGCCCACGCCAGTCACCGGCAGCGGCGGGGTGCAGATCAACGCGGGCGGCGCGGCGGCCTCGCCTTTCGCCGCCGATGTCGATTACAGCGGAGGCGCGACTGTGAGCACCGCCAACGCCATCGATACCAGTGGGGTCAGCAATCCCGCGCCATTGGCGGTCTACCAGACCTATCGCGTGGGTCCGTCATTCAGCTATACAGTGCCCAATCTGACGCCTGGAGCTTCCTATACAGTGCGTCTGCACTTCGCGGAAACCTACTGGAGTACGGCGGGCAAACGCACCTTCAACGTCAGTATCAACGGCCAGCAGGTGCTCAACGCCTTCGACATCGAGGCCACAGCGGGCGCGATCAACAGGGCGGTGGTCAGGCAGTTCACGGCCACGGCTGACAGTAGTGGCAAAATCACCCTCCAGTTCACCTCGGTGGTCGACCAGGCCCAGGTCAACGGCATTGAAGTCCTCGGTTCCACTGCTCCGACACCCACGCCGACGCCGACCAGTACGCCGACCTCGGCGGGTTTACACATCAACGCGGGAGGCGCGGCCAGCGGCACCTTCGTAGCTGACGTGGACTACAGCGGCGGCTCGACGATCACGACGGCCAACGCCATCACTACCAGCGGGGTCAGCAATCCCGCGCCGCTGGCGGTCTACCAGACCTATCGCGTCGGCCCATCGTTCAGCTACGTCATTCCCAACCTGACCGCCGGCAAGACGTACACCGTGCGCCTGCATTTCGCGGAAACCTACTGGAGCACGGCGGGCAAACGCGTCTTCAACGTCAGCCTCAACGGCCAGCAGGTCTTGAGCAATTTCGATATCGAGGCCACGGCGGGCGGCATGAACAAAGCGGTCGTGCAGCAATTCACCGTCACGGCTGACAGCAGCGGCAAGATCACCATCCAGTTCACCTCGGTGGTCGATCAGGCGCTGATTAACGGCATCGAAATACTGTAGCGGCATATGCGCTGTTCGCGCTGTTCGCGCCGAAGCCTTGTCTTCGGTGTGCTTTCCTCGATCATCGGGATTTTCCCGGTGATCGGGGTATCAGGATGAAAGGAAAACACAAGGATGAAGAACAGGAAGGGCTTGTTCCTGGGACGCAGGAGGGCATTGTTCATGCTCTCACTGGTCTTTGCCATGTTGTTCGCGGGCATAATCGCGGATCTGAGCACTGCGCGGCGCGGCGCTCAGGCGGCTTCGATTGTCAACGTGGGCTCTGGCAGCTATACGACGGCGGCGCCGTCCGACCTGGCCGCGCTGCCGCCTTCGACGATTAACCGGACCTCGAATGTCACCGGACCTATGCCTACCAGCGATTGGTGGACCTCGGTGGCCTGGACGAATCCGGCCTATCCCATTTATCCGCTGCCGCTGGCTCTGCAAACCACGGCTACGGGCATCGGGGTTGATTATCCCGATCTGGAAGTTGAGAACGTCGCCGTTCACGCCGGCTTTAACAACGATTTTACCCTGGGCTCCAGTACGGGCGCGTTCCCCACGGCTAATCCGCTGGTCGATGGCTATTCGGATTGGACCGTCTCAATGCTCTGGAATAACGGCAGCGGCGCGACCATGCGCGTAACCGCCGGGCAGGGCATTCCCTACCTCTACGCGACCTATGCCAATGCCAATCCGCGACTGACCTTCGCGGCGGTTCCTACGGTCTGGTCTGGCTCGGCCTCTTCAAGCGTGCTGGGCATTACCGTCAATAACCACAATTACGCGCTGTTCGGTCCGACTGGTTCCACATGGTCTGGTCTGGGCAGCACGACTCTGACCAACAACTTGCAGGGGAAGACCTATTTCTCTCTGGCGGCTCTGCCGGACAACACCACCGCCACCTTGCAGGCTTACCAGCGCTATGCCTACTCGTTCGTGACCAACACGCAGGTGAGCTGGTCCTACGACGCCAGCGCCAGCGCGGTTCACACCACCTACACCTTTACCACTCAGGCCAAAGAGGGCACGCAGACAGGCACGATCATGGCCCTTTTCCCGAACCAGTGGAAGGTCACGGATAACTTCTCGCCGCTCTCTTACACCTACCATAGCATTCGCGGGACGATGAAGACGCTGGCCGGCTCGTCCTTCGCGACCACGCTGACCTATCACGGTATTCTGCCCTCGTTCCCGGATGTGGGCCAGTACAACCAGAGTACCCTGCTGGACGACATCGAAACCTTCGCCGGGCAGAGCAGAAGCGCGACGGTGGGCGACACCTACTGGGGCGGGAAGGCGCTGCTCCAGGTGGCGAATGTGCTGCCGCTGGCCCACCAGGCGGGTCTGACCAACGCCTACAACAATTTGCTGGCCTGGCTGGAAGGCGCGATGGCCGATCACTTTACCGCCACGGACGCCTCTGGTAATCCCAAGACGACCGACCTGTTCTATTACGATCCCACCTGGGGCACGCTGATCGGCGATCCAGCCTCCTATGGCTCTGAGAGCGACCTCAACGACCATCACTTCCACTATGGCTACTGGATCAAGGCGGCGGCGGAAATCGCCCGCGTCGATCCCTCCTGGGTCAGCAAGTACGGCGGCATGGTCAATCTGCTGGTCGACGACATCGCCGATCCCAGCCGCACTGACTCCATGTTCCCCTTCCTGCGCGAGTTCAGTCCCTACGAGGGCCACTCCTGGGCGTCGGGCAGCGAACTGGCCTCCTGGGGCAACAACCAGGAATCCTCCTCCGAGGCCATCAACGCCTGGGCGGGTCTGATCGAATGGGGCACCGCGACCAACAATACGCAGATCCGCGACCTGGGCATCTACCTCTACACGACCGAAACACAGGCTGTGGAACAGTACTGGTTCAATGTCGACCACGACAACTTCCCCTCCGGCTATGGCTTCGACTACACCGCGCAGGTCTGGGGCGGGCAGATCTGGAATGGCACCTACTTCTCAGCCGATCCGCAGGAGATTCGTGGCATCAATCTCATTCCGCTGACCTCCTCCTCGCTCTACCTGGCCGACAACACCAGCTACGAACAGGAATTCCTCAACGCCATGGCTCAGGAGAATGGAGGCTCAAACACCTGGACGGTCTGGCAGGACTCGCTCTGGGAGTACCAGGCGCTAATTGACGCGCCGGGAGCGATCCAACTTTTCAACGCGCAGCCCAGCTACTCGCCCGGTTCATCCGAAACCAAAGCCTACACCTATTCCATGCTCTACGACCTGCAAAGTCTGGGCAAGGTAGACGCCGCGATTACCGCCAACACGCCCCTGTACGCTGTCTTTAACCACAACGGGACCATCAACCACGTGGCCTCCAACGTGGGCACATCGAGCATTGCCGTCACCTTCTCCGATGGCACTTCTTTCTCCGTGCCAGCCGGTCAGACCTCCGTCAACGGCACCGTCGTCCCGCCGCGCACCCTGCCGGCCCCCACGGGTCTGCAAATCAACGCCGGCGGCGGAGAGGATTATCCCTACCTGGCGGATACCGACTACAGCGGCGGCTCAACGGCCAGCACCGGCAACGCCATCGACATCAGCGGAGTCAGCAATCCTGCCCCGCAGTACATCTACCAGAGCAACCGCTATGGCACCTTCAGCTATACCATTCCCAATCTGACGCCAAATACCTCGTATCCCATTCGTCTGCACTTCGCGGAAACCTACTGGACAGCGGCGGGCCAGCGCGTCTTCAACGTCACCGCCAATGGTCAGGCTGCTTTGACCAGCTTTGACATCTTCGCCGCCGCCGGCGCGGAATACAAAGCGGTCACGAGGCAATTCAACGCCACCTCGGACGGCAGCGGCAAGATCACCCTGCAATTCACGCCAACCAAAGACAACGCCGAGGTCAGCGGCATCGAGGTCATCGGCGCCGGTTCTCCCGTCACGCCGACGCCCACGCCGACGCCCACGCGTACCCCGACCAGCACCCCGACGCCCACGCCAACCGCTACCACGCCTCCTGGCGGCGGCGGTGTGCAGATCAACTCCGGTGGCACGGCCAGCGGTACCTTCGTGGCGGATGCCGACTACAGCGGCGGCGCAACGGCCAATAGCGGTAACGCCATCACCACCACCGGGGTCAGCAATCCCGCTCCCCAGGCCGTCTACCAGTCCAACCGCTACGGCAATTTCAGCTATGCCGTACCCGGTCTGACCGCAGGCGCCTCCTATACAGTGCGCCTGCACTTCGCGGAAACCTACTGGACGGCGGCGGGTCAGCGCACCTTTAATGTCAGCATCAACGGTCAGCAAGTCCTGAGCAATTTTGACATCATCGGCGCGGCTGGCGCGGCCAACAAAGCGGTCGTGCAGCAATTCACGGCCACGGCGGACAGCAGCGGCAAGATCACCATTCAGTTCACCACCGTCAAAGACAACGCCCAGGTCAACGGCATCGAGGTGTTGCCGGTCAGTACCGCCAGCGCCCTGGCCATCAACTGCGGCGGCGCCACCAGCGGCTCGTTTATCGCGGACGCCTACTACAGCGGCGGTACGGCTGTCACCAGCACCAACACAGTCAGTACCACCGGGGTCAGCAATCCCGCTCCCCAGGCCGTCTACCAGAGCAACCGCTATGGCACCTTCAGCTACGCCGTCACCGGTCTGACCGCCGGCAAGACGTACACTGTGCGCCTGCACTTCGCGGAAACCTACTGGACCGCGACAGGTCAGCGCACCTTCAACGTCAGCATCAACGGTCAGCAAGTCCTGAGCAACTTTGATATCGTAGCCGCCGCTGGCGGAGCCAATAAAGCGGTCGTGCAGCAATTCACGGCCACGGCGGACAGCAGCGGCAAGATCACCATCCAGTTCACCACCGTCAAAGACAACGCCCAGGTCAACGGCATCGAAATCCTGGGCTGAGTCCAGCCTTCGCCCGTTGGAGCGCGAGGTTCCAGCGGGCCGGAGCTGAATAGAGTTCCTGGGGAGCAGAGGCGCCTGCGCGCCCCTGCTCCCTTTTTGTGTGCGTATGAAGCACAGAGGCATGCCGAAGTCCTGCCTTCGGCGTGCCTCTCGCTCTACAAAACGTGTGATGCGGAGGGGTTATGCTTTGGCGCCTGCGATGTTTACAAGCCAGGCAACCCCGAATTTGTCGCTGAGCATGCCAAATGTATCACCCCAGGGGGCTTGCTCCAGCGGCATTCTAACAGTGCCGCCAGCCGCAAGTTTCTCATAATAGCCTCTCAGTTCCGTTTCATTATCGCCACTGAGCGACATGTTCATGGTTGTTCCTGCGCGATACTCCATGCCATTCGGCGTGTCGGCGGCCATAAAGACGATGCCATTGTCAGCCTCCAGGACAGCGTGCATGATCTTCTCATCTTCGCTCGGATCTTGCGAGGCGTGAAATTCTTTGAACGTGTTCATCGTCAGTTTTCCGCCAAAAACGGTATGGTAAAACTCCATAGCCTGCCGGGCGTTGTCTTTAAAGTTCAGATAGGGATTCAATCTGGTCTGCATAAACTTCTCCTCTTTGTTAGGTTATAGGTTCTAATCCGCTCCCATTATACCAGATAATTTGTTCTAATAGATTAAAATAGCCAGAATGGTTCCCATGTTTCCCTTGCGCGCGCTGATTAGCCGCAAGACGTTGCCCCTCCATGCGTGTTGATTAGCCGCGAGGCGCGACAAGGTGGAGCGCACCCCATTTACCAGGGAGTCTGTTTCTGGTGGCTGTGAAATGGTAGACTTAGATGGACCTTCCCTGTCATTGGAAAGGATTATGCCAGCAAGGAGAAGACATTTATGGAAACTACGAAGTGGCGTCAGGCGCTTTTGCGTTGCCTGGGGAACTTTCCTGAGCGGGTGCCGCTGGAGCCGATGATTGAGCCGGCGCTTGATGAAGGGGCGTATACGCGCGCGCGTGTCACCTATGGAGTAGAGCCGGGGGAGCGGGTGGCGGCCTGGCTGCTAGTGCCGCAGGGTGAGAAGCCGGCGGACGGCTGGCCGGCGATCCTGGCCATTCATCAACATGGCGGTCAGTATGACCTGGGCAAGTCGGAACTGGTCGGACTGGTCGGCGATGCGCAGTATGCCTACGCGGCGGATCTGTGTCGCCGGGGCTATGTCGTCCTCTGTCCTGATATGCTGTGCTTTGAGGAGCGGCGTCCGGCTTCCAGCGAGGGCCGCGATCCGCGAGAACTGGATGGTTTCGGCTACGAGCGCCACATCTTTACCAGTTACCTGCTCATCGGCTCCTGTTTGCAGACGAAGTATTTGCATGACCTCACCTGCGCCATCGACTTCCTGACCACCTATCCCGGCGTCAATGGCGAACGTCTGGGCGTGATCGGTCACTCGCTCGGCGGTCAGGAGACTCTCTGGCTGATGTGGTATGATCCGCGCGTCACTGTGGGCGTCTCCTCCTGCGGTTTTAGCCTGGTACGCACCCTGATTCGCGATAGCATCAATCACAACTTCGCCCTCTATCTGCCCGGCCTGCTGGAAATCTGCGACCTCGACACCCTGGTTGCCTCCCTGGCTCCGCGTCCTTTCCTTTTCACAGCGGGAGAAACAGATGCCATCTTTCCCATCGACGGAGTGCGCGCCATCGCCACCGCCGCCAGTGAGAGCTATCGCCGGGCAGGCGTCCCCGCACGTTTCCAGGCCATCCTCTTCCCTGGCGGCCACAGTCTGCCCGCCGACGTGAAAAGCGCCGCCTACGCTTTCCTCGACCGCTGGCTAAAATAGCCAGGGCGCGCTTTTTATCCTGCTCTCTGGTTTAGAACAGCGTGCGCAGGTCGGCGCTGGAGAGGGTTTCGGCGGCCAGGCTGGTGTAGGTGCCGTGGGTGAGCAGTTCGCGCGCGATAGTTTGCAGGTGGCCCAACGTAGCGCGCAGCAGACCGCCGGCCAGGCTGACGCGAGCCACGCCGAGCTGCGCCAGTTCGGGCAGCGATGGCGCGGGCGGACCTCCCATGATGTTGATTGGACCATCGATGGCTTTGACCAGTTCGGCGATCAGTGCGCGGGGGAGGACGCCGATGGGGTACACGCAGTCCGCGCCCGCTTGCAGATAGGCGTTGGCCCTGCGGACGGCGTGCTCGAAGCGGCTCTCAGGCTCTCCGATGTCCAGCAGAAAGACATCCACGCGCGCGTTAATCACGAAGGGGATAGTCAGCTCGTCGGCCAGCTTGCGCAAGGCCTGGATGAGTTTAACCTGGTCCGCCAGATCCGCCAGAGCCGGCGCCCCGCCTTTCACAGAATCCTCAATGTTAATGCCAACCGCGCCGGTCGCGATCACCGCTCGCACAGTCTGCACGACCTCCGCCAGAGAGTCGCCATAGCCCGCCTCGATGTCCGCCGTCACCGGGCACGTCACCACGCGCGTAATGCGCTCCAGGGCCGCCAGCATCAGCTCGCGGCTCATCTGCTGGCCGTCGCGATAGCCCAGGGCAGCGGCCACCCCGGAACTGGTCGTCGCCAGCGCGGGAAAGCCGGTCTGCTCCAGCACCCGCGCGCTGGCCGCGTCCCAGGCGTTGGGCAAAACCAGCAGCGATGAGCGGTCATGCAGCCGGCGTAACAGCTCAGCCTTTGCC
>DASZXF010001165.1:0-1799 GCA_035546055.1 Ktedonobacteraceae bacterium | reverse complement strand
GGCGTCGCGGTTTGCGACCAACGCGATTCCAATTGCTGCAGGTCGCGCAGCTCGCGGGCGCAAGGCGCACACAACCCGATGTGCTCTTCCACCTTTTGTTTCTGGGGTTCGTCCAGCTCCAGATCGATGTAAGCGGTCATCTGCTCGTATTCCAGATGGAGGTCTTCTCCGGCTTCAGGGAGCAGATTCGGTAGGGAGGGCACAGGCCGGGCCCTCCGCAACTCCCGCTGGCAACGCCCGCAGGCGCTCAGGTGGCGGCTGGCCCACAGCAACTGCTGGGGTTCCAGAATCCTACGCTGAAAGTCTTCCAGCTGTCGAGGGGTCAGGTGTCCGGTAGCCACTTTTCCGTCTTTTTCCTCATTCCCCATAGCTGTTCAACCTCGTGCGGATCCAAAATACAGATCCTTCAACCTGGGAAGACGGGCCGGCGGAAGCCATATTCCCATGCTCCCAAAAAATTCATCCCAGATGCTTCAAATTGCGCCGCAACCGCTCCACCGCCTTATTGCGGTACCCGATGACCTGAGGGCGGGTCACCTGCAGCATTTTGGCGATGCAGTTGTCCTCTAAAGGTAGATATTTCCACAACTTAGCCAGGGATTCCTCCCCGGTGGAGGCCTGCGACGAGGCCGGCACGCCCAACTCCAGCCAGGCGATCATGTAGTTTTTCTCTTTTAAATCCAATGATTTAGCGATTTCTTCCAGGCTGGCCACGTTATAAGAAAGGAAGACATCGATTTCGCCGTCTGGCATGTTGAGCAGGTAGGCGGCGCGATGCCAGGGCAAAAGCTGGCCGACAGCGCCCCACAGCAGGAGTAAGCGCTCACGGGTCAGGCGCACGGTATAAGAATCCATTCCCTGCGAGGGGAGAAGGTCGACCTCCTGCAGGCCGTCTTCGTCGGGAGGGTCGGAGGTATCCGGCACATCCTCGACCCCGACCAGCGGAGCCAGAAGCGCGATCAGATCATCCAGCAAAAGTGGGGCGTCGAGCTCTCCAAAGACAGCGTCCAGCAGCTTGCGCCAGTCTTCCAGGGTCCAATCGGCGAAGGCCTTGCCCGGGACCGGCAGAATCTGGTGCTGGTTTTCGCGAAATGCTGCCAGCCGGGCGCCGTCGGCCACAGTTTTTTTCTGCCCTCGCCAGCCCGCGAAGCCGCTGCACAGGTCTCCGGACTCAGCCGGCCAAACGGCATAGTCGGGCAGCTTGTCCATAAGGCGTCGCAGGCAGTTTTTCAGGCTGGTGCGTTCGGGATACTTGGCGCGCAGGTAGTCGGCGCAGGCGTGGTAGGCAACGGTCGCCGCATAGGCGGGGAAATTTTCTACGCCCTCGCCCGGGCTCTGCTGCTTGCGCAACAGCTTCAGGCAGATTTCCCCCAGCAGGTCCTGGGCGTCAAGATTGGCCTCGCGGTGGTCGCTGGCGCTGAGGGTTACCCGGAGTTTCTGGCGAACAGCCGCCCGTATTGCCGACTCTACTTCTTCCAGCCAAGCCGTAGCCTGCGACGGATCTTGCGCCATCGCGCCTATTATGCCGTAAGCTCTGTGGGCCGTATACCGCAAATTCACAGGGCAAAAAGGACGGTAGGCGCTGGCCGGCCAAGCCGCGCTTTTAGCGGTTCAGCTTCTTTATCTAATCCGGAATTCGGCCTTCTGCGCCACACGCAGGGTCTACCGACTGCCTGCGATTCTCCTTCGTCAGCAGCAAGCGGAAGAAATCGCGAAAACTCCGCTCCCCTGCGTGTTGCACATCAGGACGGACCGAAAGCCCGTTTCAGGCAGCCTTGCGGGCTTTCTGGACCGACATC
>DASZXF010001164.1:0-8467 GCA_035546055.1 Ktedonobacteraceae bacterium | reverse complement strand
TCTCCAGAATTTGCTGAATATCGATGTTCGCCCAGCGGGCCAGCGAGGCCGGCAGGGTGGTCTGCTGCGGCAACTGAGCCAGCGAACTGACAATGCCCAGACCGATGCCCACGATCATCTCCCAGGGAATCTGCTGCTGCTCGACAAAAACCCTGAGCAATTTGCCCAGCAGAGGCAGACTCTCCTCCGGTCCCTTGCTCAAGGAAAAAGGCACCTCTAAATGCTGCCTGGGCTGCCCGCTGAGGTCCGCCAGCAAAACCGTCAGGTGCTGACTGCCCAGCGTCCCCCCCAGTACATAGCCAGCGGTCGCGTTGAAAGAGAGCAGATTGGTGCGGCGATCATCGCCCATGCGATGCTCTTCCTGCTGCACAATCCCATCTTTTATCAACTCGTCAACAATGTTGCCAATCGCGGTGCGGGAAAGACCAGTGTACGGAGCCAGATCTGAACGAGGAACCGTGTTGCGAGCGCGAATATAGTTGAGCACCAGGGAGCGGTTTGACTCTCGGACCCGATGCTGATCGGTGCCCTTGCGGGGTTTTCCATTGAGTATCTTTGCGCGTTCTTGCTGCTTATCCCGGATAAGCCTGTGCCATGGCTCCATGCGTTTCCTCTTTTCACGCTCAGTCTACTCACCATCTTACCACGCGTTTTACTCCTTTGTAAACCAGCATACATCACGCTGAACAGGACAGACCCTCAAAAGCCCCCACTTCGACGATATTGTAAACTATGTTGACAAAAGATCATTCGTATGTTACTATTGGCAATGTAAGCAGGTGTGCGGCTATTTCTCAATAACAACAGGAAACAGAAGATGCATAAGAAGAACCACTCTTTCTCCATAATAAGAGTGGACGGGATATTTATGCTTATTTAGTGTATCCTCAACAAGAACGGAAATAGACGCCCGGCTGAACAGGTGGGCGGGACTGATTTGCCGGGTTGCGGCTTCCCAAAGAGGAGGCGACCTGGCGTGAAGATGGAGATCAGTCCAGCACACTCATCTGAGTAGCAGGACCAGGCCGAACCCATTTTCTGAGGTATGGACACCGGGCAGAAAATGAAGGATGACCTGAATCGCTGACATCAGGAAGAGAGCTTCAGCGCTGAAGCAGACGGGCGATTGGGGACGCGCCCCAATCAACAGATAATTGGGTCTGAAAGCTGTCTTTCTCCGAGAGAGCTGGCAGACTACGGAGACGCCTTTCCACCTCCGTCAGGTGGATGAGCAAAGCAGGGCGACGGAACCGGTACGCTTGCCCTGGGCGGACACACCCTATCCTTTGCATTTTGCGAGCAACGAAGGTTGCAAATGTTATCTTACTTCAGGAGGATACACATGGTTCAAGGTCGATCACTCTCCTCTATCTCACGCCGCCGTTTCCTGCAATCATCAGGCGCGGCTGTAGGAGCTGCGGCCCTGGGTAGTTCATTTCTGGCCGCCTGCGCCGGCACCGGTAGCAGCAGCGGGAACAGCAGCCTCCCAACCCTCCAGCAATGGTACCACCAGTACGGTGAAACTGGCACGCACGAAGCTGTTCTGCGCTATGCCAAAACATTTAAAAAAGCCAATATAAATGTGAGCTGGATCGCCGGGACGGGCAATGCGTACCCCGATAAGGTGCGCGCCTCTCTGCTTGGCTCCAATCCCCCGGATGTCTTTGAGCTGTCCGGCATCAGTGTTGATATGGTGAAAGCGGGCCAGCTTGAGCCTCTGGATGACATTATCGCCGATGTGAAGAGCGATTTCCTGCCTGCCGACCTGGTGCCTTACACTGTGGATGGCAAGGTCTACGGCATCAAGATGCTCAGCGATCCCACCTTTATCTATTATCGCAAGAGCCTGTTCCAGAAGGCCGGCATTACGCAGCCGCCGACCACGGTGGACGAGCTGATTACGGTCACGAAAAAGCTGAGCAGCGGCAGCATGAAGGGTCTGTACCTCGGCCCCGACGGTGGTGTGAGCGCGCTGGCCCAGATCGCCGGCTGGTCTACGGGCGGTGATTTCCTGTCATCCGACAACAAAGTTACCTTTAACACTGATCGCTTCGCGGCGGTTTATGAGAAGATCTACCAGTTGAACGCTTCGGGCGCGGTATTGCCAGATGCGCCGACTTTCTGGTGGGACCCCTCGTCGTTCACGCAGGGTCTGTGCGCCATGCAGTGGTGCGGCCTGTGGGCGATGCCGGGCATTACCCAGGCGCTGGGCGATGATTTCGGGATCTTCCCCTGGCCGGCGCTGGATGCGCAGGGTCAGCCGGCCACGGTCAATGGCGGCTGGGCCGAGTTTGTGGCGGGCAAGGGCAAAAACAAGGATCTGGCCAAGGAGTATGTCAAGTCGCTGTGGGTTGACAGCACCTCGACCCAGATCGACTGGAATGTGGGCTACGGCTTCCACGTGCCGCCCCGCGCCAGCATTGCGCAGCAGACGACCAAGCTCCAGAGCAGCCCGGCTTCGGACGCGGTAAATCTCCTCAACAAGTATGGCCACGCTATGCCGGTCTATTGGAACGCGGCGATGGAGACGGCGCTGGAAAATGCCATGGCCAGCATCGTCAAAGACGGCAAAAACGCGCTTTCCCTCTTGAATCAGGCTGCGGATAAGTGCAATACTGAGATACAGAACCAGTTGAAATAGTTCACCTCCTCCCAGGAGGGCTTTCAGTCCACAGTCAACGTAAGCGGTGGAAAGCAAGGGATACGATGTCTCTTGCTTTCCACCATCCCTCGTTTTTTATCCCTCGCGATGTGCGAGTAGACAGAAAAGGTACTTACGATGAGACCTGGCTCTATCGGGCATTTGCATTTGTCAAGAATTAGCAGAAGGACGCGTACATGAATGCTTTCGGTTCTCGGACGGTCCCGCCAGAAGCTGCGCTTGCTCCTGCGGACGGCACGCCGGCAAACAGACACACGCGCGCGCGACGGCGACATAGCTTTAAGATCACTCTGGCTTTCTGGTGCTTTGTTGGACCGTTGATGCTCGGTTTGATTGTCTTTTTCTTCATCCCCATTATCTGGGGCGTGATCCTCAGTTTCTCCGATGCGCGCTCTACCCTGACTCCCACTGGCTTCGTTGGCCTGAGCAATTACCAGGCGATGCTGAGCGATCCATACTTTGTCAGTTCGCTGGGCACGTTTTTCATCTTTACGCTATTTATTGTGCCGACGACCTTTATCTGTGCGCTGGGTCTGGCTCTGCTGGTGAATAGCATTAAAAGAGGGCAGGGCTTTTTCCGCCTGATCTTTTTCTTGCCTACGGCCTGCTCGTATGTTCTGGCCTCTGTGATCTGGAAAATGAATCTGTTCAATGGTACCTCCTATGGCCTGGCCAACCAGATTTTACAGATCTTTCATGTCCAGCCCATTAACTGGATCTTTACAGCCTCTCCCCCTTACTACTGGATTGTCCTGGTGACGGTTCGCCTCTGGTTGCAACTGGGCCTGTATATGATCATCTTTATCGCTGGCCTGCAAGAGATTCCTGGCGAACTCTACGAGGCGGCGGCGGTGGATGGCGTGACAGGCGGCTGGCAGCGCTTCACCTATATCACTTTCCCTCTTTTGCGGAATACTTCGATCTCGATCCTGCTCCTTAACATTATCGCGGCCTTCCAGGCTTTCGATGAGTTCTTCAACATTATGTCGGGCGGCAATAGCATTCTGGCTCGCCCGCCGCTGGTGTACCTCTTCAATGTGGCATTGACCGGGGGAAACTATGGCTATGGTGAAGCCGGGGCTATCATTCTGACTCTGATTATCGTCTGTTTTACCCTGCTCCAAGGGCGTCTCCTGGGCTTCGGCAAATCAAGTTAAGAGACAAACGAGAGTAAGCGGTCTGGCCACAACCGGATGCTTCTCTCGCACCATACGCAGAAAGGATACGAGATGGAGACAACCGCCTCATCAGTACGGAGAACAGCCGCGAAAAGACCACGGAAGGGAGTGGTCAGCCTGATTTTGCGCTACGCGCTGCTGATCATTCTGACGCTGATTTTCGTTTTCCCCTTTTATTTGATGCTGAGAAACGGCCTGGCGACTGACCGCGAGATTACGTCACCAAACTGGACGATTTTCCCCACGACGCTCCATTTTGAGAATATTCAGGAACTCTTTTCAGATCCCGAAGTTCCTGTGATGGATGGGCTGATTAACTCCGCGACTATCGCGGTCTTACAGACCATTGGCCAGATTTTGATTTCGGCTCTGGCTGGCTACGGCCTGGCGCGTATTCCATACCGCTGGTCGAATCTGATCTTTGCCGCGATCCTGCTCACCCTGATGATTCCGAGCGCGGTGCTGTATGTACCAACCTACGTGATTGTCTCCTTCCTGGGCTGGGTCAGCACGTTGCAGGGTCTGGTGGTGCCCGGCCTCTTTGCCGGCTTTACTACCTTTCTCTTCCGCCAGTTTTTCCTGGGCTTTCCCCGCGAATTGGAAGAGGCGGGACGCATTGACGGCCTGGGATATATGGGTATTTTCTGGCGCATTGTGGTGCCGAATTCCTATGGCATTATCGCCGCGCTGAGTGTGATCACGTTTATCACCAGTTGGAATAGCTTCCTCTGGCCGCTGGTGATCGGCCAGGATGAGTCGGCATTTACGATCCAGGTCGTGCTTTCCAATTTCCTGAACGCCCAGGTGCTCAATCTGCATGAGCTGTTTATGGGCTCGATTATCGCGACCCTCCCGCTGATTATCATTTTCCTGGTTCTCCAACGCTATATCGTTGAAGGCTATAAACAGAGCGGCTTGAAAGGCTAAAAATCGCCGCAGCAGAACAGCAAGCAATGTCCAGGGAGGCCGGGCGCCCGGCCTCCCGGGACATTGCGTGCTGTTCTGCTGCGGCGATGCGGCAAACCCAAGCTTGCGAAAACTCGCGGTTCGTGAGATGATAGCTATTACTTTATCGATGGTTATCTTTTCTTTCCTTTCAGAAAGGCAAGCTGAGAGGAGGAAAACAGCATGGTTTGCAAGAGGACGGGTGGCGCTTCCCTTTGTCGGAGTTGCGTGCCTGTCATTCGGGCATGACCTGCCACGGAAACCCTATGTGCTATGGCGCAAACAGGAGGCAAGTTCATGTGGAATGCACCGGTCTCTTCCGCTTTTGGACCAAAAAAATACAGCCGGCGCACTCTGATGAACAGGGCGCTGGCTGTCGGGCTGTCTCTCAGCGCCCCCGCTCTGCTTCTGCAAGGATGCAGCGGCTCTGGTACCCTGGAAAGCAGTCTGAATTTTACCAACTGGGCCTCCGCTGAGACCGCGACACGAACCAATATTGATAAGGCGCTGGCTATTTTTGAGAGTCAGAACAACGTTCAGGTCAATAATATCGGCATGCCCTTTGACGAGGTTCTGTCACAACTGACGCAAATGATCAAGGCCCATATTACGCTGGATGTGATGGAACTCAGTGGCAATGTCCCGTATGTGCTGGCCGGCATGGGCGCGCTGGCGGATCTCGGTCCGTTCGTGCCGCAGGATTGGACCGAGGATGCGTTTACCAGCAGCTTCGCGGCTGGCACCTACGATGAGGTACTCTACGCGGTGCCTTTTAGTATCACTCCCCATGCTTTCTGGTACAGCAAGGTGCTGATGGCGCAGGCCGGTCTGGACTCCACTCAGCCACCTCGGACCATCAACGAGTTGAATCAGGCTATGACGGTTTTGCGCGCGAAACTGCCGGCCAATGTTTATCCCATCGCCCTCGATACTTCTATCACCGAATACGCCTTGATTGGCTTCTGGCCGTGGATCTGGACCTTCGGGGGCGAGCCGATGCTCGACAATGGGCATGGACAGATGAGCATCAACTGGGCTGATACCGGCACTGTGGCGGCTTTTCAGTGGCTGCAGGACGCGGTACGCAACAAATGGACCCCTGCCAATACGGCCATTAAAGCCGAACGAGAAATGATGGCGGAAGGCAATGTGGTCTTTAAACTCGATGGCCCATATTTAACCGGCATTCTGGGATCGATTAACCCGGACTTTCATACCAGCGAACTGGTCAATGAAACTTTCGCGGTGACAACTACGCCACTGGGGCCGGGTAGATCGCAGCCGGTGACGTGCGCCGATATCCATAACCTGGGCATTGGCTCGACTTCTGCCAATAAAGAACTGGCCTGGAAGCTGATTAATTTCCTGACCACTTCGCCGGCGGTCATTACGACGTTTCTGATCCCGGAAGGCGGGATGCTGCCCCGCAAGAGCTATAACATCAAACCTCAGCTTTATCGGAGCTATTATTCCGACGCGATCAGTCAGACCTTTATTTATGATGTCATTCCAACCATGCGCACGCCTGCTTTCGGTCCCCGCTACAGCCAGGCCGCGATGGCTGTGGTGACTGCCCTGCATGAGATCGCGAATGGAGCCGAGGTCAGACCTCGCCTGCTGCAATTAACCGATGAGGTGAAATCTATTTATTTGTAGCAGAGATGCGTTCTCTGTCTGTTGGCAGCCGGGGTTCGCGGCGCTCGCTGATGAGTGAGCCGCACAGTCTTTCTTTTTCGCTCTGACCGTTGCAAAGGAGGAACAAGCCATGTGGCGATTTCTTACCAATATGTCGATCACTCAGCGCTTGATGATAGCTGCCGCCATCACGGCTCTGATCCCTGGCGTGGTGATTTCCATCCTGGGCAGTTCCTACATAAATACCCTGAGTACCATCAACGAAACGGTACGCGTGGAAAACAATGCAGTGAACCTGGCGACCAATATGCAGGCCGATCTCCTGCGTATGAACGCGCTGCTGGAAGTGCTGAATCCAACGCCCAGTTCAAAGGCCGACAACGATCAGAACAGGCAGGAAATTGACCAGTTGACCAGCGATTTTAGCGCTACCCTGGCGACCTATGGACAGGATTACCAGCTCGCTACCTCGCCGACGATGCAGAAGATCCGCGATATTCTGCAAAACGATAGCCAGGGCAACCAGGCTCCTGCCAGCCAGCATACGATTATTTACGTGGTAAACATGCAGTGGCAACTCTACAATGATGCGCAGAGCAAGGTGCTGCAGGACATCGAGGCGCCCAATTCGGACCCGAATAAGCTGGCTACGGATGTGGCTCAGGCTAACCTGGAATACCTCCCGCTCAAAGGCAATGTGGACAATCTGGTGAGCACGACGGAGGGGATCAGTCAGATTGTGGCCGAGATTAACGCTTTTAAGATTCAGCCCATTATTTTCTGGACCATTGTGGCCTTCCTCTTCAGTACGCTGGTGGTCTTCGCCGTGAGCTATTTGATTAACCTGACGATCACCCGCCCGCTGCGCCAGCTTGTACACCTCACGAAGCGCATCGCTCAGGGTGAAACCAACGCCCGCGCGGTGGTGGTCGGCCATGACGAGACGTATATGGTCGCTACGTCGATGAATACGATGCTGGATAGCATTGTGCGCCTGATGAGGAATATTCAACGCCAGCACGATTTTCTGGAGAATCGCGTGCAAGATCTGATTAGCGAGATTAAAGGACTCGGCTCCGGCGATCTGCGCATCCGCGCCGAGGTGACTTCTGACGCGCTTGGTTTCCTGGCCCATTCGCTAAACTGTATGCTGGACGAACTGAGCAATCTGGTGGTGCGGGTGAAGATCGCGACCGATGAAATCGAGATTCTGACCAGAACAGCACAACTGCGTATGACGCAACTGGTGAGTGTCAGCGGACATCAGGTGCAGAATATGATGGAAGCAGTTAAAGCGGTGGAGCAGATGGCGGATACGGCGCTGACAATCGCCGAGCAATCGCAGATACTGGAGAAAATCGCCCGCGAAACGCACCAGGCGACGTACACCAATCGCGAAGCTATCCTGGCTGGCAGCCTGCCCGCCGCGCCGCTGCTCGAAGTGCTCGAACGCCAGAACCAGGCCATCGAAAATCTCAACACCAACCTGAACCAGCAGGTCCATCTCTCTCAATCGGCGCTCTGCCTGATCAAGGACGCGGCGGAGGCCAGCAACGGCATGCATGACCAGACCCAGGAGGCCGAACGCCACCTGCGCAAACTGACTAACTCGACCACTCGCCTGCACGCCCTGGTCGGAGCCTTCAAGCTGCGCGAGGAGCCACAAATCCATACGCTGTCGTGACCCATTCCGACCGAGGGCACAGGGGTTCTCAAACAACAGCGAGAGTCCAAAGGGCGCAGGTGTCACAGGCCTCTGCCGGCGTAGTAGTTGGTCAAGGTCCAAACACAAGGCCCGCAACGCAGGAATGCAGAGGACGGCAGCTCTTTGCCGGGGTACGCCCTTCTTCCCTATCAGTCATCCCCAATGTTTCCAGCGCCGCCAGGGCGCGTTTCCTCTCCCCCCTCCGGGGAAAGGATGGGGAACGGGGCGCAACCAGCGGTTGGGGCCGTCTCAGAAACATCAGATCCCGTTGGGAACATCGTGCTTGACTCCTCGTCGCTGCGCGACTCGCCCTGGTGCTTTTGGAGGTGGTGGCAGGTTGGG
>DASZXF010001163.1:0-1575 GCA_035546055.1 Ktedonobacteraceae bacterium | reverse complement strand
CAAATCTCTCGGGCAGCGGCCAGGCCAGCGCCGGGGAGGCTGCGCGTGGCGTGAATTTGTCCTATCATAAGGCAGGCGAGCACGAAACAGCGTGGCCCCATCAACGCGGCCAGGGCGCACAGGCCGCCAGCGTTTTCCCCCCAGCTAAAAAAGCAACACTTTCCTGCTGGCGTTGTCTACACAACGCTCCCCCCTGTTTGTTGCTTGCTTTCAATGGAGACCTGTCTTACTATTCCTACAGTGTAGTGTACACGAAAGTGTTATCTAAACAACATTGTCGTTTTTTTCTTTATTTGCCAGGATGGTAAACGAGGGGAAATCGACAAAGAGAGGATGAGTCTTATGAAAGCAATGGGAAGAACTGCAGGCAGACCTGCTGGCATGGCGGAAAAGGCGCGTTCAGTTTCCCCTCCGCCAGTCCACAGATTTCTCATCAACGTTCCCGCAGGATCTCGCCAGCTGACCTGGAGGTGGTTTTCATGATAGTCGTTGCTCCTCCCACTGGCCTGGTGGGTCACCAGGTTCTCGAACGTGTTTCTGGCCGGGCGGAGCCTGTCCGCGTGATTGTCCGCGATCCCGCTCGCCTGTCGCCACCGGTGCGCGAGCGCGTCGAGCTCGTGCAGGGATCTTTGACTGACCATGAGGTTGTCACCCGGGCGCTGGCAGGCGCTGACGCTGTGTTCTGGCTGGTGCCACCCAACCCGCGTGCCGAGAATGTTGAGGCCCACATACTGGATTTCACCCGTCCGCTGTGCGAGGCGCTCACCAGCCAGGGCGTCAGGCGCCTGGTCTACATCTCTGGCCTGGGCCGCAGGGAGGCCAGGGATGCCGCAGGGCTGGCCGTTGACGATCTCATCACGAGCACAGGTGTGAGCTACCGGGCGCTGCGCTGTCCGGCGTTTATGGATAACCTGCTTCGCCAGGTTGCGTCGATCAAGAACCAGGGCATGTTCTTCGATATGGTATCAGGAGATCACAAGCTCCCGACCTGTGCCACGCGCGATATCGCCGCCGCTGCCGCCGGGCTGCTGCTCGACCATTCCTGGAGCGGACAGGAGAGCGTCGCTATTCTCGGACCGGAGGATCTGTCCTGTAACGAGATGGCGCAGATCATGTCCGAGGTGCTGGAACGACCAATCCGCTACCAGCAGGTTCCCGGCGAGACATTCCAGGCCACGCTGATGCAATATGGGATGAGCGCTGCCTGGGCCCGGAGCCTGGTCGACAGGATGCTCAGGATCAATCAGGGTCTCTACAACGACGAACCGCGCACCTCCCGCTCCACCACTCCTACCAGCTTCCGCCAGTGGTGCGAGGACGTGCTCAGGCCAGCCGTCCTGGCTTGAGCACCATCGCAACAGGGTGGCTTGATGTCCTGCCAGAGAGCCGGCCAGGCGGTAAAGTAACCGAGAATGACTCGGAGCTGGAAGCCATGTTCCGCTATGGTCCCCTGCGCTTCTGCGCGCAAAAATGTGGCGCAGACTCCTTTCTCAAGCGAGCGCACAAAGCTGAAAAGCGAGCTGGTGTTTCTGGCAGGTCTGTTCCAGGACGGAGAACAGGCTGTCTTGCTCTGTG
>DASZXF010001162.1:0-2787 GCA_035546055.1 Ktedonobacteraceae bacterium | reverse complement strand
GCACCAACCGTTCCTATCCTCTGTCTGCAAAGGGCTGGCAGCGCTGGTCCGCTTTTGCCCGGTCGCGTTGCCTGGCTCAGGAGAAAGGGGAAATCGATATTTGCATTGATTGTTTTTTCAACAAAGTAAGCATAGCATTTTTTCGTAAAGAACGCAATGGAATTCTTATCAGCAATTGCCCGCTTCTCCCGTGCAAAAACAACCACCATCCAGCGGCAGTCCTTCTCACGCTCCCGCGCTGTCCCGCCCATTCACCGCTACTATAGCAGTCATCCCAGCAGGATCGCCTGCGGGATGACTGCTAATCCTACTCGCAGTGGCAGTCGTGGGCAGCCGTGGGCGGGGGTACGTCCAGAGCCGGGTTAGCGGCGAAGAAGTTCGCGGGACGTAACAGGAAGCCCGCGTGCGTAACCGGCATCACCGGCCAGTCTTCGAGACGCGGATTGTGCTGCACATTGACGTTATACCAGAGCGTCAGGATGGTGTCCTCGATACTGCGATTGGCAGCCGTCCAGGCCGGCAAACCGTCGCCACCGGCGTGCTGGTTGGGATAATCACCGGCGGGATACTGCTCACGGGAAGAGGACGGCGTAACCCAGAGGTGATGGGCCGTGAAACCGGCGCGGCGCAGAATGCTGGAATCAGAGCTGGCGAAAGGCAAAACATGCGTATGAGGAATGAGCTGATAGCCAACCGTCTTGCCATTAGCCGGGTTGAGTTGATGCGCGTTAAAGATCCGCCAGGTGCGCGCGTGCTGGGGAGCGGAGTCGCGCCGCGCCTCCTGCTCGGTCCTCAACTGGCGCTTCACCACCTTAAAGGCATTGCCGTAAGGGGTCGCGCGGGCTTCAGCGACAGTATCATGCTCCTCAATCGAGTTGCGCAGACCATCCAGCATCGGCTCCAGGCGGAAACAGAAGGTATGCTGATGGACAGGAGCGTAGAGACCGTCAGTCGTCAGCAGCTCGCCGTATTCCGGCTCCACGCCTGGAGGAACTGCGCCAATATTCATAATGCCGGTCAGCTTGATATCCATCTCAAGGCTTCCATCCTGGCGCAGATACCAGAAAAAGACATACTCATAAATCCCTACCGTGCCGATAAACGAAACCACCAGCCGTCGCGAACGTCGCACCTCGACATGCCCGGTGCGAAAATTGGTATGCTTCCAGAGCAGACCATCATCCTCTTCATGCAGGCAGACCGCGTTTTTGATCGTGCGCACCGAACCGTTATTCTCCGTCATATGCGCGTCAAAATAGCGGATCTCGCCCAGGCAGTCACAGCCCAGTTCCAGGCTGTTCGCCAGCCAGCCCAGGCCATACTCGCCCACGTCAAAAGCGTTCTGGAAGCAGTGATCCAGGCCGGGATCGCCATAGGGCACCACCATCTCCGCGATGCGCACAGAGCGAAAAAGCGGGCGATGATCGTAGTAGAGATTGTGGAGAATCAGCCCCTCGCGGAGAGAAAGCCGATGCGGAAATCCCACTTCTGCCATTTAACCCGGTAGCCCTCAATGGTAAAGCTCGGCCCCTCCGGCTGCGTAATCGAGATCGGCTTGAGGTCTGTGCGCAAGGCTCCCACATCTTTGGGCAGATAGTTCGCGCTACCCTGGGGAATCGGCACCACGCCGAAATCATCAATTCTGACCACTTCCATCGTATTCGTGTCCAGCACAGCATGTAAGCCAGCCACCGGATGGGCATAGCTATTTTCCTCTGGATCGTCAGGATTCAGCTGGTAATGGACCGTCGTGCGCAAAATGCGGCGCTGCTCCTCCTCCGGGCGGCCATAATTGCCGGCGGACCAGGGATCGACGCGCACGCGGGTCAGATCGGTAATGCCACGTCGGGCCAGCGCCGCCTGGAAGTCGGGATGGGCCTTGACCGCATCCTCACAGGGGAAAAATTCGTCAAAGAAAATCGAAGGTTGCACCCCTGGAATATGCTGCCACGAAGCCACCTTCTCCTCGCTGAGATTGACGATCACCTCGTAAGCCTTGCCCTCGCCGTTGACCTTCTCCAGCAGCGACAGAAATACCTCGCGCGGCACCAAAGCGCCAGGCTCCTCAGCCACCACCGCCGCAGAAACAGGCGGCTCATGCAACTTGACCAGCACAAAATGCACATGCTCCGAATACTGAGGAGCAGCCTTCACCAGAGCCACCGCCCTGGCAATCTCCTCGGGAGTCAACGGCTCCAGAGCATGAGTAACAGATGGAACAGCCATACTATTCTGCCAATATCCCTTCCTGAATAGAGATACCGTTGGGAACGTCCCGGTGGTCAGCTCCACCTTCTCGCGTCCGGTCTTTGCCTCTTCCCGTGGCATTCCCAATGGTATCGAATAGAGACCTGATTTAATGTACAAACACGATTTAGCGTATCAGCGTAATTCGCTGGTAAAAGACGACAGAGGCGCTGCTCCGTCGCTACAGAAGCGAAGGCGTGAGAGGCAAGGCTCGCACGCGCTCGCGGGTCTGATAGTCCCTGGAGCAGCGCCTCAAGGCGGTGTAATGCCGGGCGTTTATTCAGCCGAGTTTGTCACCTCGTCAAGCTCGTCCGCCTCCCAGGGATGGGGCTCGGAGGCCGTACCCAGGCGAGCGGGGAACGCGAACTTATTGACCAGCATCCAGATCAGCGAAAGCGCGACAACCGCGATCACGATATAGACGGCCAGGCTCTGCGGGAACGGCGGGAACGGCACCACACTGCCGTAGATGCCCAGAATAGGCGTCACCACCGCCACCAGCAGGAAGATCCAGCGCCACCACTTGCCCGGCTCTTTGAC
>DASZXF010001161.1:0-3109 GCA_035546055.1 Ktedonobacteraceae bacterium | reverse complement strand
CACGTCACGATCAATTTCCAGCGGGGCACGACGGCAATCAGTGGCTCCAATGGCGCGGGCAAGACCACTCTGGTTGAGGCTATTGGCTTCGCCCTGTTTGATTCGATGCCCTATAAACAGGACCAGTTTGTGCGCGAGGGGGAGAAGTACGGGCGCGTGGTGGTCCATCTGATCGGCAGCGATGATCGCCCTTACGTGGTGGAACGCCGCTGCGGCTCAGGCGCGCTCTGGACGCTTTTCGATCCAGAGGCCAATCTGCGCCTGGAACAGCGAGCCGATGTGCAGGATAAGCTCCACGAACTCTTCGGCATTGAGCGCGAACGTTCACTGGAAAATCTCTTCCGCGATGCCCTTGGCGTCCCCCAGGGTACGTTTACTTCGAGCTTTCTCCAGAAACCCGCCGCGCGCAAACAGACCTTTGACGCGCTCCTGCAAATCGAAGATTACCGCAACGCTTTTGAATATTTGCTGGAAGCGCAGAAGCAGTATAAAGAGCAGACGACTGTTCAGGAGCGCGAGATTCAACGCCTGACCTTCGAGACGCGCGATCTGGAGACGTGGCGGACCTCTCTAAAGGCCAATCGCGAACTGGATCAGGATTTGAAAGAGCGCAACCGCCGGGCTACCCTGCGCCTGCATGAGCGGCAGAGCTACCAGGAGCAGTTGAAGCAGCGCCGGGACTACCTCCAGCAGTGCCAGACGCGGCGCGACCAGAGCACGTTTATTCATGAGAGCAATAACAAGCAGCTTGAACTGGCGGAGGCGGCTCTCAAGCTGGCCCAGGCCGCGCACCAGGCGGTGGAAGAGAGCCGATCAGACTATGAGCGCTATCGCCAGACGGAGGTTGAACTGGCGCGTCTGCGCCAGGAGGAACGCCAGCGCAACGCTCTGCGCCAGCAACAGGCCAGTCTGAACAATACACTCGCCACTACACGCGCGCATATCCAGCATTTTCAGCAACGCCTGGACGAGGTTGCCCGCGCCCGCCAGCTTGTTCTGGATCTGCTGCCCGCCGTGGAAAGGCAGGGGGAACTGGACCTGGAGATTGCGCGCCTGAAGCAGGAGGTTCAGCGCTACGAGGAACTGCGCAAAGAGGGGGCCAGGCTCTACCAGGCGCGCGAAAAGAGCCAGAACGAACTGAGCGAGGTACGACGGCGCATCACTGAAATCGAGCAGCTTCAACCCCTGGCCGATCTGCTGGCGGAGCGCAGCGAGCGGGTCACGCTGCTGAAAAGTCAGAGCGAACAGCGCCAGGATAAGCGTCTGCAACTGGAAGAGAAGCAGCAGACCATGCAGGAAAAGCAGAACGAGCTGAAGCAGGCGCTATCCAGGCTGAACAAAGCGGAAAAGGCGATTGAGCAGATCGAGGCTCATCGCCAGGAGGCCGAAGAATATGCCCTGATCCTGAAGCAGCAGCAACGATTGGAGAACCAGCAGCATCACCTGCGCGGCAATATCGAGAGTTACACCGACTCGCGCAACCGCTCAGCCGGCGGACAGTGTCCCCTCCTTCACCAGACCTGCTTAAATATCCAGCAACACGGCCAGCTCAGTCTGGAAGCCTATTTCGATGGTCTGCTGGCGGAGGAACAGGAGCAACTGGCGACGATTGTCAGCCAGTTGAACGAGCTGACGACGCGCGAGGCGGCGATCAAAAAATATGCCGAGGGCTTAGAAAAGCTGGGACAATTCGTTGAGCAGCGCGACGGCAACGCGGAGCGCATTGAACGGCTCAACGTGGAGCTTCGGCGCCTGGAACGCGAGGCCGAGCGTCTGCGCAACGAGTGGGAGAGTTTGCAACACATCGACCAGGAGATCAGACGCGCCCAGGCGTTGCAGACCGAGAGCGAAAATGCCAGTCGACAAACCCACCAGTTGTCGGGTTTTTACACACGAGAAACGTTGCTTTGCGAGCAAATAGAGCAATATACGCAGGATTTTGAGGAGCGCAGGAACGAAGCCGAGCCGCTCAAACAGAGCCGGGCCTTGCTGGAGGAACGCCAGCGCGAACTGGAGGCGCTCAACGATCCGCGCGGACAGAGCAAAGGTGCCCAGGCGATTATTCAGCCGGAAGCGACCCACCGTCAACAGTTGCGCGAGGAAGAACAGGTTGAGCAGAGGACGATTCAGCAGTTGAATGAACTGGCCCTGGCCCTGGAGGCATACGCGCGACTCGATCAGCAGATTGCCGCGCAGGAAGTGGAGCGGGAACAGGCCACGCCCGGCCATCAGCGCTATTTGAAAAATATCGACACCGCCAATAGTCTGCCAACCAGGGAGCAGACCCACGCGGAGGCCAGGAGCGCCGCCGAGCAGAGTGCTCGCGCGCTGGCGCAGGCTCAAGCGGCCTACGAGCAGGCCGCCGCCGCCTTTAACGCGCAGGAATTCCAGGAGGTCGAGAGCGAGATTAAGCAACTGGGCCAGGAGATCGCCGGTTTGGCCGAGCGCATGGAGTATCTTCAGAAGGACATTAACGACCTGGAGCAAAAGATCGCCGGCGCCGAACTGCTGCTGCTGGATCTGGAAGCAGCACAGAAGGAGCGCCAGACCCTGGACGAACTGGGGGGCATGATGGAGCAGTTCCGCAGACTGATCAAAGACGCCGCGCCCCACGTCCTGCGTGCTATGCTCAACGATATTTCAGCCGAGGCCAACCGCATCTTCGGCGAAATCATGGGCGACCGCAGCGCGCAGTTGAGCTGGAGCGACGACTACGAGGTGACGCTGATCCGCCAGGGCATCAAGCGCTCGTTCGCGCAGTTGAGTGGAGGCGAGCAGATGAGCGCGGCCCTGGCTGTGCGCCTGGCCCTGCTCAAAAAGCTCTCATCGCTCAACCTGGCCTTTTTTGATGAACCAACGCAGAACATGGACGAGCAGCGCCGCAGCAATCTGGCCGAACAGATCAGGCGTGTGCGCGGCTTCGATCAGTTGATCGTCATCAGCCACGACGATACCTTTGAGCAAGGACTGGACAGCCTGATTCGCCTGCGTAAGCTGGATGGGCAGACACGTCAGCTCAATGAAGACGACGACGTGCTCATGGCCTCCAACGCGGATATGGCAGAGGATCTGCCTGTGCTGGTCGCCAGTCCTGACCCGGTGCCCGGCG
>DASZXF010001160.1:0-11407 GCA_035546055.1 Ktedonobacteraceae bacterium | reverse complement strand
AAGGTTCGAGCAGAGGAATGGTCAGAGGTTCAACAACAATATTCTGGATCGTAGTACGAGCCATACCAGGAATCCGCCTTTCTCTTGGTGATCCACCTATCATACTCTACCATTCTAACAAATTTCGCCCCCTTTAGCCCGGATCGTCTTCTATAGAGCAGGAGATGAGAGGGCTTTCCCCTTCTCCATTGCCGTCCCGTTTTTTGTAGAAAAGCTTATGAGGACGGAAAAGCCCTGCAGGAGGTGAATGTGCTCTTGCATCGGAACAGTTTATTGTTTATAGTATAGATAGGTGCCGTTGGTACGTTTAGATGTGTATGCTTTATTCGATCCAGGCAAACAAAGGGAGTTTGTATAATGAGTACTTACATGGTGAATGGCGTTTTGACAGAACTACCATCTACGTCAACTGCTGGCGACTTAAAGCGCTACCTGGAGAGGCCAGATCACGCGGTAGTGGTGACGTTGCCTGATACGTCCGAGCGTCTGCTGAGAGATAATGAGCAAGTTCCGACCAATGTCACCGATATTACAGTTATTCCTCAATTTCGCTATGGTTCATAAATCAGGGGCCGCGCCATGCAGTTGAGCGACAGACAACGGCGCCTGATACGGCTGCATGCCGAAGCGTCCATGATTGCACAGCGCTACGGGGTGAACGTCAGATATGATCGGGAGGACGGCACCTGGCTGCATATCGAGCGTTTGCCCATTCCCCCCGGCTGGAATAAGCCCACTGTGGATATTCTCATCGATGTTCCGCATGGCATTCCGGGATATCCACAGGTCGCGCCTGAATGGTTCTGGACGAATCGCGATCTGGCCACGCAGAGCGGACGCCCCGTTGGCCACTTTTTTAAGCTGGGCAATCAGGGGGTAGATGAGGAACACTGGCGCAAGGGCTTCGGGCACTTCTGCATCCATCTGCTAAGCTGGCGCCCCGCCTCCTACCTGGCTCTGGAGCAGGGCGATACCATGCTTTCCTACCTGCGCGTCATCTTACAGGTTTTCCACGAGAGACGCTATTCCTGACACGCGACAGATTGTGAGAAAGAGTTGTGAAATCCGCGCCTTCAATTGTGATGACGGCTGCTTGCTGGCAAAAGCTCTACGCCCATCTTGTCCGCGTCACCCCGGAGACGCCTCGTCCCGAGGAGCAGATGGCGTTTCTCCTGGCCAGCCGCAATACATCAGCGCTCAATACGCGTCTGCTGGTCTGTGAGATGATTCCCGCCAGTCCGGCTGATTTCACTTATCAATCGCGAGGCGGTCTGGAGCCAAAAGCGGAGTTTGTGGCCGCCACGATTAAACGCTGCCTCAAAGAAGGCTGGCATCTGATCGAGGTGCATTCTCACCCCTTTGACGCCGGCAATCGCACGACCTTCAGCGCAGTCGATTGGGCCAATGATCGCAAGAAGATGCCCGCGCTGGCCTCGATTATCCCTGAACCGTTTCTGCACGCGACCATGGTGGTCGGTCAGAAGGCGCTGGATGCCCATTTTTACGACCGGACCAGTCAGCGCATTCGCCCCATCTCTCAGGTTACGCTGGTTGGTGAGCGCGTTCAGCAACTCATGACCACGAGCAACCGGGGGATGAAGCGCGGCAAACCGGTAGATGAGCGTTTTCACCGCCAGGCGCTCTTTTTTGGCAGCGCCACGCAGCACGCCCTGGCACGCTCGACTGTGGCCGTGGTGGGACTTGGCGGACTGGGTTCGCTGGTCGCCACGCAACTGGCCCACCTGGGCATCGGCCATTTGATTTTAATCGATCCTGACCACGTGGAGCGCAGCAATCTCAATCGCCTGTTCGGCGCGGGCCCGGCTGATCTTGGTCGCGCAAAGGTCGAGGTGTATGCCGAGATGATCAAACGTATTTCGGAGACGACGCAGGTGACGGCTCTGCCGCTCTCCTTGCTGGATCGCGCTGACCAGAGAGCGCTTGATTTCGCCAGGAGCGCCGATGTGATTGCCGGGTGCGTCGATAACGATGGCGCACGCCTGATTCTCAATCAAATCGCCGTGCGCTACCTGATTCCGCTGGTGGACGGTGGCTCTGGCATCCACCTGGACGCGGCCTCGCTGGTGCAGGCAGCCGGCGGACAGGTCCAGCGCGTTCTACCCGGTAGCGGTTGCCTGGAATGCCGGGGCTATATCAATCCGCAAAGGGCGCATTTTGACCTCGCCCCCGCAGCCTTTCAGGAGGACGCGCGCACCCACGGTTACGGCACAGATGCGGTGGCGCCATCCGTCATTTATATAAACGGCATCGTCGCCTCACAGCAAGTGGCGGAAATTGTCTCGCTTCTCTCAGAGGTAGAGCTTACTCCCGAAGCGCAACCGCCGCTGATGGTCTACAACGCTCTGCAACGCAGACTGACCCCTATGCGCATTCAGGCCGACCCAACCTGTCCGACCTGCGGCCTGGAGGGATTGAGCGGCATTGGCGATTTCGCGCCAATCACCTTCGCCACCAATACCCTCACCGAAGAGGCTGTCACCCGGATCATGGCCACGCAACTCGATGCGCCTGAACATTCCGCCGGGTCGCAGCAGACAGAAAAAGCAGCTTCCCCTGAACAGGACCAGACCGCTTCAACGGCAGAAGTTCCTGCCGAGAAGACCGCGCTGACCGCAAACCAGGCCAGCCCTGAAGCTGCCAGAAGCACCCCCCTCGCGCTGGCGCGGGTAAACACCGCCGTTGCTCGCCAGAGCAAACGAGCAAAAAGACATATACGACAGAAGCAGTTGCCGTTCGTATTGAAAAGGAGACGGTGAAACTGAAACGCCACGTGGGAGAGAGCGGAAGAATGAGCACTGTACGTCACCATAAGGATAGAAAGCATGCCTGAAGAAATACCCTGGAATAGTTCTGTCTTTCCAGAAAAAGCCAGTTCGCGTAGCTCCGCGGCCTCTGGAGGCTCCTTCGCGCGGCAGGCGCAGCGCAGAGCAAACCAGGGCTACAGAGTACGGCCCGCGCGGCCTTCGACGGCATATGAGCTTTCACGGCAGCCTACGCATCCCCTGCCGACCAATCAGTGGACCATTCGCCTCTACCGGCCCGCGCCTGCTGTGCCTGATGAAACCAGAAGCGCACAACAGACGCCAGCACGTCCGTCTGCGCGCAACGCGGGAGCTTTTCCGCCACCTCCCACGCGCCTGACCAGACCGGCGGCGCCCGCGTCGCCTCCTGCCGCGCAGTCGTTCAGACAGCCGCCTCCTGGCGCGCCATCCTTCAGATCCGCCGCGTCCGCGCAGCCTGCCAGGCCCGGATACCATTCTGGTGCAGCCACAACACCGCCTGCTCGCGCTGCCGCATCCGGCATGGCCGCTCAGGCGCCACGCCCGCCCAGGCCCGCGCTCGCTCCGTCCGCCGCGCCCTCAGTACGCAGAACAGGCACGACACCAGCGAACGCGGCGCCTGTGTCACCCTCTATCTGGAATACGCCAACCAGGCCAGCTTCATATACACCTGGACGCCACGCGGCTCCCGCCAGTTCTACATCACTACCAGCTTCTGTCCGCGCGCAGCGCAATATGGCCCAGCCGACAGGACGCGTCAATCAGTTCGCCCCGTCCGGCCAACCTCAGCACAGGCCGGCGGCGCCTGCGCTGCGTTCCTCACGTACTAATCCGCCCAGCCTCCGAGCGCCACGGATACAGCCGTTCAGACCCGAGCCGGCGCCCTCTACATCGGCACACACGCTCAGATCCATGCCAGTCAGCGCGCCGGCGGGAAGGCTGGCGCCAGAGGCCGCGCCTCCTCCTCTGCCGGCATATAGAGCCAGGCCTGTGCCTGCCTCTCCGCCAGTTCCAGCGCCGCGCCCGGTTGCTTCCCTGCCTGCGCGGCCTTCAGTACAGGCTGCACCCGCGCGCACGACAGCTCCGGTTGCGCGCCGACCGCGCCCAACGCGCCGCACATCGCGCAGCAAGATGCTCATGGCGGCGGTGTTGCTGCTCTTTCTTGGCGCGCTCCTGGTCGTTGGAGCTGTCGGCATGCGCCAGCAGGCGCTGGCCAATATCGCAGCCTCAAGCATGCCCTATCCTCCCTACCAGGGCACCCTGCTCCTCCATGATCCGCTGCACAACAACAGCGCGGGCTACAGGTGGGAAACAGGCAACAGCGGCGCCGGACAGTGCGCGTTTGAGCGCGACTCCTACCATGTCCAGACTACCACGGCCTCCGACCTGACGTATTGCCGCGCGCAGGCTCTGGCCTTCACCAATTTCGCCGCCCAGGTCGACATGACACTCGCCTCCGGGGATCGCGGCGGCCTCGTTTTTCGCGCGAGCCAGCATACAGGCTACATTTTTACCATCGACCGCATGGGCTACTACAGCCTGCTCTCCTTCACTGACTCCGGCCAGTTGAAGCTGAGCGGAGGCACCAGTCCCGCCATCACCGCCAGCCAGACCTATCAACTCGCCGTCGTGGCCATCGGCAACCGCATTGATCTTTATGTCAATCAGAAGAAAATAAGCAGTTTCCAGGATCAGACATACACAGGCGGCTCCATCGCCCTGGGCGCTCAGAGTATCATTCAGCCAACCGATGTGCAGTTTAGCAACATCAAGGTCTGGCAGATCGAACAAGATTAATTCTCCCCTTACAGAAAGGCTTTTCGCTTATCGCATGAAAACAGGGTGGGTGGGTGAGAAAGCGAGAAACGGCCTGTACGTGCAAGATGCAGCCCCGCTCTATCCTGGGGAGAGCGGGGTTGTCCATCTTTTGTCTATCCAAAATGGCTATCAAAGGCGCAAAATACTCACGCTTCCTCGATGAACAGATTAAAATAAGCTAGGCATCCATGATACAGAGAATCAGTTCAGCCCTTTTTTCGCCAAAAGCAGCAAATATGGCAAAAATTGCGAGGAATAGAAGGCCAGAGCATCAGCGATGAACGGTTTACTCCAACACAAAGAAGCGGACAGCATTCGGCAGGGAGCAGCAGAGCTTGCCAGGAGAGGCCGCGCGCGCTTCACAGAGAGATCGCTGGGCGGAAAGCTGATCCTCAACGCGGCATTGTTGCTGCTCCTCTGTATGCTGCTCTTTACCACGCTCTCCTGGTGGCTGGTCAGAGCCTACTACCAGCGCGCGGCGCAGCACGACGCGAATACGCACCTGACCAGCTTCAGTCAGACCTACACACAGGCGAGCG
The DNA here is from genome assembly GCA_035546055.1 of Ktedonobacteraceae bacterium. Classification (GTDB taxonomy): domain Bacteria; phylum Chloroflexota; class Ktedonobacteria; order Ktedonobacterales; family Ktedonobacteraceae; genus Paraktedonobacter. The sequence continues at coordinate 6,249 of DASZXF010001160.1, read as the reverse complement.
AGGCGCGTCTGGAAGCCTTGAGCCGGCAAGCGGCCAGCGCGGCGGTCGCCAACGCGCTGGCGCAAAAGTCAGATGCCAGGACAAAGCTCAGCCAGGAATTCGCCCTGGCGCTGGTCCAGGAACATTTGAGCGGACTGACCCTGTTTGCCGCCAATCACCAGATCGTCACTCAGGCCGGCGAAGGTCTGCCCGCCGGTTTACAGCGCCTGGAAAGCGCGGGCCTGCAGGGACAGGAGGCCGAAATGCTGGTGCAACAGGACAAGATCTGGACGCTCGCCCTGGCGGTACCGGTGCGCGCGAGCAGCGGACAGATCACCGGTCTGCTCCTGGCGACGAGGACGATAGACAACACCTTTGTAGCTGACCTGGACCTGGGCGGTGGACTGGATGTCATCCTGTGCCAGGATGCGCAGGTGCTCGGCAGCAGCGAAGGCGCGATCAGCGTCAAGCTGACCGCCACAGATGAACTGTGTGCCTCCCAGGTAACCACGCTGGACGCCAATGGCCAGAGCTATCTCGTCAAACGTACCACCGCGCATGATCCCCACCAGCTCGCCGGCACGCCTGATCTGACGATTGTCGATATTGAAGCGCTGTACAATCTCAACGCGCACAGTGAGCGTGCCTGGCAAATTGTCCTGGGCATTGGCATCTTCGTCTGTGCCCTGGGCATCACGCTGTACACGATCATCACACGCGTGGTTTTCGTGCGTCCCCTGCGTCAGCTCGAAAATCATGTTCAGGCTCTCCTGCCAGAAAATCTGGATGCCAGCGCGCCGCCAGCGGACGAATTAACGCGCCTGACCCGCTCCCTCAACCTGCTCTCCGAGTCGCTGACCACGCGCGAAAACGAAACCGGCGAGATCACCAAGCAGATGAGCGAATTGCTCAACATGGGCGATATCTTGCTCTCCACCCTCAACCTCGAAGACCTGCTCGGCGAAATCGTCTCGCGGCTCGGTCCCATCATGTACGCCAGTTCAATAGTGCTGCACCTGTACGGACGCGAAATGTCCTCGCCCTGGGCCGTCGCTCAATGGGCGCGGCCAAAGCAGTCCAGCCGGGAGTCCGGCGCCCGACCTGACACGCCGGTAGTCTACCTGGACCCCGAGGGAGATGTGACGCTGGCCGTCACCATCAAAACGACCGCCATCACGCCGCCTCTGCGCAGAGCCACCAACCAGACGCCCAGCGGCAAACGCCGCGCCCTGCGCGCCCCCAAATTGACACCGCCTCCGCCAGTTTATACGCCGCGCCGGCCACGCATTCCCCAGGCCGCCCTGCGCGACCTGGACATCACCCTGGCCCGCATGGCCATGCAAAAACATAAAATTGTCTACGCCGAAGACATCGCCACCATTTACCAGGAACATGCCGAAGCCTGGGCCCAGGCCGCCCTGGAAATGGGCTACCGCTCCGTGATCGCCGTCCCCATGCTCCTGCAAGAACAGGTGATTGGCGCGTTTATTCTCTATGACGACGAGGCCAGGCTGATCGCGAATAGCGAAACCTTTCTGTTGACCACAGCCGCTATCCAGCTTGCCATGGCCATTCAGAACACGCTGCTGTTCGCCGAGGTCAAAGATAAAAACGCTGCCCTGGAACGAGTCAATCACTTGAAATCGCAATTTCTGGCAACTGTGACCCACGAACTGCGCACGCCGTTACACAGTATAATCAGCTATGGCGCGTTGATCCTCGAAGGCTTTCTCGATGGAGAGCTGACCAGCGAACAGGAAGAACATATTCAGTTCATGGTCAATCGAGCGGAAGACCTCTCGCGGCTGGTCGATGATATGCTCGACCTTTCCAAAATCGAAGCCGACCGCCTGGAAGTCAGGCCGGAGCCGATCAAGCTGGAAAAGAGCCTGCAAGAGGTTATCAATCAGCTCAAGCCCATGGCTCATGCCAAAGGACTCGACTTGATTCTGGAGGTTGACGAGCATGTACCACCAGCCCTGGCTGATGGCCAGCGCACGCGTCAGGTGGTGCTCAATCTCGTCTCGAACGCCTTGAAGTTCACCGAAAAGGGAGGAGTCACGCTGCGTTGCAAAGTTCTGGAACGCTACGATATGCTGCGCATCTCCGTTCATGATACCGGGATAGGCATCTCACCGGCGGCGCTGGACTATATTTTTGAGGCATTTCGCCAGGCAGACGGCAGCACTACCCGCCGCTTCGGCGGCACCGGGCTGGGGCTGACCATCGCGCGCAAACTGGTCGAACTCCAGGGCGGCGAAGTGGCGGTAGAGAGCATGGTCGGCCAGGGGTCAACGTTTTCGTTTACCCTGCCCATCGCCTCGCGCGTTTCAATCCCTTAACGGCAGAAGAAGTGGAAAGTAAAACATGAGTACGGTAAACACATCTGCTCACGCAGGTAGGAATGAGACACAGGTGCCAACCATTTTGATTATTGAGAACGAGGTCTCAAATCGCATTTTAATCGAGCGCGTCCTGTCCACACGCGGCTATCGCTGTATTTCGGCCTCGAACGGCCTGGAAGCGCTGAACATTCTGGAAAAAGAGCGCGTCAGCCTGATTCTAACCGATCTCTCCATGCCGGTGATGGATGGCTATCGTACCACGCAGCTCATTCGCGAAAAGCCCGGCATGGAACGGGTGCCCATCGTCGCCGTCACCGCTTACGCGCAAAGCGACGAAAACGAGGCCGCCCTGCAAATTGGCTGCAATGAATATCTCACCAAGCCCTTCAAGCCTCGCCAGTTACTGGAAGTCGTTGACCGCCTGCTACCAGCCCATTAAGCCTGATCGCTTTTTCGCTCAGGTGGAAACACAGCCATCCTGACAGCAGCATGGGGAGCTACCCTGCTTTTTTCGCTCAGGTGGAAAGCCGGTGAGCCGGGCGTTTTTCAAACGATAATGCAAGGCGTAGTAGAGGCATTGGCATCTTCAAGCGAGAATCATGTATAGAGTGTGAAGTATCTAGCGGTTTTTTCGCGAATTTGCTATCATAGCAATGTTAGACAGTGATCACGAAAGATCAAAAGTGACCGGCTGCGCAACGCAGGAGCCGGTCGCTTCCTTTTAGAACTCTGTTTTGGAAGAAAGCACTCAAAAAGAGCTGGAGACGTTATGGAAACGAAATTGATTAGCCAGGCGGTGAAAGACATAGCCTGCGATGCCTTGATCGTAGGCGCGGCGCGGATTGAGAAGGGGCAGGAGGGTAAAAAACCGTCACTTTTTCCTCTGACGCAGGAGGTTGATGAGTTATTGAATGGACTCATCAGCAGCATGTATATCAATGGTGAATTCAAGGGGAATGTGGGCGAAACCAGCCAGATCTACACGATGGGGAAGCTGGCGGCCAGGCGGGTGATCGTAGTTGGTCTGGGGGCGCTGGAGAAGCTTCAGAGCCACACGTTTCGGCGAGCCAGCGGCAGCGCGGTACGTTTCGCGCAAAACAAAGGCGCGCATCAGGTCGCGCTCGCCCTGGGCGAACAGGAGCGCGGAGAAAGTCTGCAGGCTGATGTGCAGGCGGTGGTCGAAGGTGCTTTGCTGGCAACCTACCGCTTTAAAAAGTACCAGACCTCGCAGAACAACCACTCACAGATCGAAACTGTGCTGGTGGTGAGCAAAGACGCGCAGAGCCAGGAGCAGCAGCACGCCCTGCATCAAGGGATCATCGCCAGCGAAGGCGCCAACTTCGCGCGCGATCTGGTCAATGAACCGCCAGCCGTGTTGACGCCTACGGAGATGGCCAATCGAGCCAGCGCCATGGCGCAGCGTTACGGACTGGCCTGCACCATTCTCGACCAGCCTCAGATCGAGGAGCTGGGCATGGGTGGACTGCTGGGAGTCGCGAAAGGCAGCGCCGAGCCGCCGCGCTTTATTATTTTGCGTTATCAGGGCGCTCCTGAGAGCAAAGAAGTGCTGGCGTTGGTAGGCAAGGGCGTAACCTTTGATTCGGGCGGTCTCTCGCTCAAGACGGGTCCGGGCATGGAGACCATGAAAGGCGACATGGGCGGCGGCGCGGCAGTGCTGGGAGCCATGCAGATCATCGGGGCCAGCAAGCCGAAGATCAACGTGCTGGGCCTGGTGCCCGCGACCGAGAACATGCCCGACGGCGCGTCCTACCGTCCAGGCGATATCCTGCGCCTGATGAACGGCAAAACCATCGAGATTCTGAACACGGATGCCGAGGGGCGCCTGGCCCTGGCCGACGCGCTCTCCTATGCCGCCAAAGAGGGCTGCTCGCCCATTATCGATATTGCCACCCTGACCGGGGCGTGTGTGGTCGCCCTTGGGGCCAAACGCGCGGGCCTTTTCTGCAATGATGACCGTTTAAGAGATAGCCTCCTGGCCGCCGGTGAAAGTAGCGGTGAAAAGCTCTGGCCGATGCCGCTTGACGACGAGTACCAGGAGCTGATCGAAAGCTCCATCGCGGACATCAAGCAAACCGGCGGGCGCTATGGAGGCGCGATTACTGCCGCCAAGATCCTGGAGCATTTCGTCGGCTCGGCCAATTGGGCGCACCTGGATATCGCGGGCATGGAGTTCAACGAAGGCAAGCAGCCTTCTATCGAAAACGGCGCCACTGGTTTTGGCGCGCGGGCGCTGGCCGCGATGGTTCTGCAACGCGCCGCGCATTCCTGAGCCTGTGCGCTTTTGTCCGCCGCAACTGGCAAGGGCCAACATCTCTTTTTGTCGCTGGCGGACAAAGGCGGCAACTGCTCCACGGGCCGGGGCGAAGCGCCATTTACAAACGGCCACGAAGAGAGTACCATGTTTCATACCACAGCTTTGGTGCCAGAAAAGTTTAGGAAAGGCGACACATGTTACAACAAGATACCGCGTTGATGCCACACTTTACCCACGACAATGCCAGCATCGCAGAATTGCTCAAGCACATGCACGAGATTGCGGACCTGAGCGCGCTGGGAGCGCTGGCCGAATGGGACCAGAATACCGATATGCCCGAAGGCGCGGGCGAAATACGTGGCGACCAGATGGCCACTCTGCAAGGTGTACTCCACGAGCGCTGGACCACCGAGCGGCTCGGCCATCTGCTGAGCAAGCTTGAACAGCCCGGCGAGCAGGCTAATCTGAGCGATGCCGACAAAGGGCTGGTGCGCGAAGCCCGGCGAGCCTATGACCGCTCGACGAAACTGCCGCGCGCGCTGGTAGAAGAACTGGCGCGGGTACAGGCCGCCAGCTTCGAGTCGTGGCGCAAGGCACGCGCGAACAACGACTTCGCCAGCTTTGCCCCCTGGCTGGGACGCACCATCAGCTTGCAGCGTGAAGTAGCCGACCGCCTGGGCTTTGTCGAGACGCGGTACGACGCGCTGCTCGATCAGTATGAGCCAGGCATGACCGCCAGCAAGATCGACACGCTTTTCACCCCTGTGCGCGAGGTCAGTACAAACCAGCTCAAGCGCATCCAGGCCAGCGGGCACGAGGTAGACGATAGCTGCTTGCAGGGCAACTTTGCCTCTGAGAAGCAGATGGCCCTGAGCGAAGCCGTCCTGCGCGCCATGGGTTATGAACTTTCGCACGGCGGGATCTCTCGTTCTCCGCATCCATTTACCACCAGCTTTGGCAGTCCTTTCGACGTGCGCCTGACGGTCAATCCTGATCCTCATTTCATTCAGGCCAGCGTCATGGCAGCCATCCACGAGGGAGGTCACGCACTCTATGAGCAGGGCAGCGCTCCGACGCTGGCGCGCACGCCCATCGCCGGAGGCGCTTCTATGGGCGCTCACGAATCGCAGTCGCGCCTCTGGGAAAACAACATCGGACGCTCGCTATCCTTCTGGCGCGGGCAATACGCCCTGGTGAAAAACGCCTTCCCGGAGCACTTCGCCAGCGTCGATGTCGAGACCTTCGCGCGCGCGTTGAATAAGGTCCAGCCCAGCCTGATTCGTATCGAGGCCGATGAGGTCACCTACAACCTGCACATCATCATTCGCTACGAACTGGAGCGAGCCATGATCAACGGCGAAGTCGCGGTGGAAACGCTGCCCGGTCTGTGGAACGCCAAGTATCGCGAATACCTGGGCATCGAGCCGGAGACCGACAGCAAAGGCATCCTGCAAGATGTCCACTGGACCAGCGGCTTCGGCTACTTCCCGACCTACACCCTGGGCAACCTCTATGGCGCGCAGATCTTCCATAAGCTGCACGAGGTCTTCCCTGACCTGGACAGCCGTCTGGAAAAGGGCGAAACCGCCTTTATCCTGCGCTGGCTGGAGGAACACATGTACGCCTACGCGGCCATCTACGAACCCGAAA
>DASZXF010001159.1:0-3822 GCA_035546055.1 Ktedonobacteraceae bacterium | reverse complement strand
AAAGAACCTCGCGAAGCGCCGCAGGCGCTGAGGAGTCAACCACGACTTTCCCAACAGTATCTTCTCTATGCGAGGCGCCACAGGCGCCGGGTATGCAGATGAGATAAAAAGAAGCTGACAGGAAAAAGCAAAGGCCTCTATACGTCGGGAAGAGATGTGGTGACGGTGGGAGGCAGTATGCCTGTGTTCATGACTTCCAGGATGGTGTGAGCATCCAGGTGAGGCGGCTTGAGGACCGCGCAGATGCGCCCTTTGTAGAAGACGCAGACCTGATCGCAGACCGTGGCCAGTTCGCGCAGATCGGTCGAGGCCAGCATTTGTACGCGCTCCCGTTGAGCCAGTTCGCGCATGAGAGCATAGAGTTCGGCCCTGGCTCCCACATCGATGCCGCGTGTGGGATCGTCGAACAAGAACACTACCGGGTCGGCTGCCAGCCAGCGGGCAAACACGATTTTCTGCTGGTTGCCGCCTGATAAAAAGCCGGCCTCCTGATCGACGGACGGTGTTTTAATACCCAGCCGTTGCACCTGGACGCTGGCCTGGGCGCGCAAGCGCTTGCTCCACAGGAGTTGCCCATCGCGTCCCAGGACGACACTGCGCACCTGAGCGATGTTTTCCCAGAGCGTTTTTTCCAGCATCAGGCCGAGGCGACGCCTGTCCCCTGAGACAAAGGCCACGCCCTGGCGCACCGCCTTCTGCAGAGGTCCGCGCAGCGCTGTACCATCCGGGAGCAGCACACGTCCCCTGTTGACGGGCAGGAGACCCGCCGCGACGGCCAGGGCTTCGCGATGACCCGAACCGGAGAGGCCGGCCACGCCGATGATTGCGCCTGTCCGCGCCTCCAGCGAGACGTTTTCCAGTATCCCCGCGACGCTGATCTGTTCAAGACGCAGGGCTTTGCCACTCTCGTCGCTGGACTGGCGAGCAGAAGGTGTGTAGGTCTGCTCTTGAGCCAGGGCTTTATCTCCCAGCATGGCCCTGACAATTTCATCCAGGGAAAGCTGCGAGGCCGGGCGGGCGTCCAGAACGTTTTTGCCATCCCGCAGGACCGTCACCTCGTCGCACAGGTTCAACACATCTTCGAGCATGTGTGAGATATACACTACGGCCACTGAGCGCTGGCGCAGGGCGCGCAGCACATGATGCAGACGCTCGGTGGCGCGCGCGTTTAAGGCCGAAGTTGGCTCATCCAGAATCAGCACACGCGGACGCAGGAGCAGGGCACGCGCAATCTCAAGCAGCTGGCGCTGCTCAAGCGAAAGCTCCTCGACGGGTACGCGCAGATCGACTTCAAGGCCCAGTTCGCGCAGAACGGCTTCTGCCTGCGCTCGCATGGCTGTGCGTCGAATAAACGGACCTGACCTGGCCTCGCGCATGAGGAAGAGATTGCTCAGCACATCGAGATCGGGAAACAGGTTGAGTTCCTGCGAGACAATCGCGATCCCATGGGCAGCGGCTTCAGCGGTGCTGGTAAAGCGCACCTCCCGGCCATTGAGGCGTAGCAGTCCCTCATCCGGCAGGACAGCGCCCACCAGCACCTTGACCAGGGTCGATTTCCCGGCCCCGTTCTCACCCACCAGCGCGTGGACGGAACCGGCGTAGACATGAAAATCGATGCCTTGAAGCGCTTTGATGCCGCCATAGGACTTGCGAAGTCCACGCGCCTCCAGGGCGTATTGAGAATCAGGCATGAGAAATGCTCCCCTTTCGGTAAACCACGGCTGTGTCACGCCCGCTCCTGCCAGAAGCAGGCATGACACAGGGAATAGTGCGCGCTAATGCGCCGCGTTATACGGCTGAATATGCGCGCTCGGATTGGCAAATTCCTGGTTGATCAGGGGCGTGTAGTAGGTGCCCTTGGTTTCCAGCGTGGCCTGGCGATCAATGATTGTCTGCACGTTGGTCTGCGTTACCAGTTGTGAGCCGGGATTCCACCAGCCTTTGGGAATGGCTTTGCCATAGAGCGCGTGCTCGATCAGCAGACGCATGGCGATGTAGCCCTTCAAGAAGTGTTCGGGATCGACCAGGGCAAAATTGACGCCGTTTTTCACGGCCTGGAGACCAACCGGGTCGAGGTCAAAGGCCGCCGTGAGGTAGGTGCCATGCTGAGCCTGCTTCAGACGAGCCAGCGAGGCATTGTCAGTATTGCCCACCCCCAGGTAGGCCAGCGCGTTCGGATGGGCCTTGATCAGCGCGCTCCAGGCGGTGTAGTTGGCCTGGGGTTCCTGCTTGGAGTCAAAGGGACCGAGTACCTGCACGTTGGGCAGCAGACGATTAAATTCCTGTTTGATGCCCTGGAAGCGATAGGTCAGGGTTGGCACGCCCGGCGTATCGATGCCGACAATCACCGTCCCGCTGGCATTGGCGGGCAGGCGCCGAATGGCCTCATCGGCCAGCAGTCCGCCGGCCTGGATGTTGTCGTTGCCCACAAAGGTTGTGATGCCGGTAGAGGCCGGCGCCTCCACGTCGACTGCGATGACCGGGATACCGGCCTGGACCGCCTGCGTCTCCGGGCGGACGAACAGATCCGGGGCCAGCGTCATTACGCCAATCCCGTCCTTTGCGGTGCGGGTCAGATCCTGAAAAAGCTTGACGGCTGCCTCGTCGTCAATATTGGGCGGGGCCACGATCTGCGCGTTTACATGGTACTGGTTCGCCGCGTACTGCGCGCCCGCTGCCATTTCGGCGGCGAAGTTCAAACTGCTGGTCTCGGTCACAAAACCAAGATGGATATCAGAGGGCTTCTTGCCGCTTTGCGCGGCGCCAGCATTGCCGCTGGAACCGCCACAGGCCGCCAGAGAGGCCAGCAACCACAGGGCCAGAACCGCGCCGGTCAGCAGCGAAGTCGTCTTCGCCCAGGGACGTTTGGATTGCATACGTTCCTCCTTTGGATACATGCGTCTGCCTCAAATACCTGTAAAAAGGGAACCTGATGAAAGAGAAAGAGGGTCACTCCGACCAGCCTCGCTCAGAGCTGGAGCTTGCGCGTGGTGCGCGCTCGCCGCAGCAGACTATCCAGCGAAACTGCCAGGAGAATAACGGTGCCGGTGGCAAACTCCGTCCAGTTGATCGGCACGTTGAAGTAGGCCAGGCCGCTGTTGACGATGCTGAGCAGCACCGCGCCCAGGGCCGCGCCGATGATGGTGGCTTTGCCCCCGCGCAGGGGTGTGCCACCAATGACGGCGGCGGCGATGGCCAGGAGTTCATACCCCATGCCGAGATTGGGATCGGAGGAGCCAAAATAGCCGAGCGAGAGCATACCGGCCAGTCCTCCCAGGGCGCCCATGAGGATAAAGGCCCGGAGCCTCACCCGTTTCATCGGCAGACCGCTGAACTCGGCGGCTTCTGGATTCGAGCCAATGGCCCGCACGCGGTAGCCAAACGGTGTGGCATAGAGGACCACAGTGAGAAGCGCGACGACCACGATCATGACCCAGATGTTGGTGGAGAGGCCGAGGAAGTGGCCGCCAATAAAATCGGCGAAGGGATCGCTGAGGGTCAGACCAATGACCTGATTGCCATCGCTCAGAGCGTAGATCAGTCCACGATAGATAGAGAGGGTGGCCAGGGTGGAAATGATCGAGGGCAAACGGAACAGTTGAATCAACAGCCCGTTGACCAGTCCCAGGCCAGCCCCGATCAGGATGCCCAGGCCAGCGCTGACCCAGGAGTTGAGTCCCGCGTGCATGAGCATGGCCGCGCAGAGGGAGGTCAGGCCGTAGGTGGACCCGGCGGACAGGTCCAGTTCGCGCATGGCCAGCAAAAAGGCCATGCCACAGGCCAGAATAGCCACAAAGGCCGCCTGACCGAGAATGTCGAGCA
>DASZXF010001158.1:0-13647 GCA_035546055.1 Ktedonobacteraceae bacterium | reverse complement strand
GATTACTTCTATCAGGATGGCCGTCTCTTCCTCATCTATGGCACAACCTACATGGATAGCCGCGTGCAGCGCAAGTTTCTGCATCTGCCCAATCCCGCGCGCTGGGATAGCGATATGGCGGAGATGAAGACGGCGGGCATTAATCTGCTGCGCACCGGAATCTGGACCGCTGGACGCGAGCTGGTTCCCCTGGCCGGCGGCGCGAACGAGACCTTTTTGCGCGCCCTCGATGCCTTTATTATGACGATATGTAAACACGACCTTCAGCTCATTTTTACCTTTTTTACCTTTTTTCCGCTCCCATTCGAGGGAGAAAATCCCTGGCTGGACCCGCGCTCACTGGAGGCGCAGCAGGATTTTGTGGGCCTGCTGGCGCGCCGCTACGCGCGGGTGGAGTTGCTTTTCTGGGATCTGATCAATGAACCGAGCTTTGGCGATCCCGCCAGAATTTTCGCGGCCAGGCCCCTTCCACACTACGACCGTTTCGAGACTGAGGCTTTTCGCGCATGGCTGGCCGAGCGTCAGAGCTTGAATACCCTGCAAGTGCGCTGGCGGCAGACGCCGGCGGATCTGCCCGACTGGCAGGCGGTTCACCCGCCCGCGAAGACGGATTACGAGGTTTCGACACGCGATATTATGGTGCGCGCGGTCTTCAAGGTGGCCGACTTTACCCATTTTTCGCAGGAGATGTTCAGGGGGTGGGCGAGCAAGATGATCGAGGCGATTCGCGCCAATGGCGGACAAACCCTGGTCGGCGTCGGTCAGGATGAAGCGGGGACGCGCATTGCTCCGCAGTTCTACGCCGCAGCGGTTGACTATACGACGACCCATCCCTGGTGGAATACTGATGAATTACTGTGGGATATGCTGATCGATAAAACGCCTGAGAAGCCCAATCTGATTCAGGAAACGGGCATTATGCAGTTGCGCGACATTGACGGACGCCCCTGGCGCAGCGAGCAGGCAAACGCGGCTCTGCTCGAACGCAAATTTATCACCGGACTGCTGGCGCGCGGCGCGGGTATTATCCAGTGGCTCTGGCATCCCAACAGCTATATGGACAATGATAATGAGAACAGCATCGGTCTGCTGCGCGCGGATCGCAGCGCCAAGCCGGAATTGACAGTCATGGAAGAAATTGGCCGCCTGGTCCGCGCGCTCGACGGACGCCTGCTGGAGCAGTCCACCTCGCCCGAAGTGTGGGTGGTCATTCCCTATGCGCACTGGTTCGCGCGTCCCGCCCCGGCGCGCGAGGGCACGCAGAAGGCTATTCGCGTACTGGGTTACGAGCTGGGCGTTCTCCCTCAGATGATCGGTGAACAGCAGCTCGCTGCGCTGGCCAGTGCGCGTCCGCGTCCGCGCGCCATCATTGTCCCGGCGGCCCAGCTATGTGATCAGCAGGCCTGGCGCCGCCTGCTCCAGTACGTTCACGACGGCGGCACGTTGCTGGTCAACGGCGTGCTGGGCCGCGATGCCTACGATCTGCCCTTCGCGCCCGGCGTGGAAGGCATGGCGGAACTGGCCGCGCCCCTCCCGGTGTCCCGCTACGAGGAATTCCAGGACACCGAAGGCCATACCCACCTGCTGACCTTCACGGCTGACAAGACAAATTATGTCAAGAAGATGCATAATGAGGTGGTACGCTATCAGCATGGCGCGGGCGAGCTGGTCTGGTGTGGACTGCCGCTGGAGCTGGCCGGCGAAACGGCGGCGCTGAGGAGCATCTATCGGCAGGTCTTGCCTGAACTGACCGGGCGCGACCGGAAAAGCCCGACAGTATTACTGGTCAGGCGTCACTTGCGCGATGGAACGTTGCTGCTGGCCGTCTCGGAGTCCAGCCGCGCTCAGCAGATTGAGCTGGAAGAAGGCATTCAATTGACCCTGGAAGCAGAGCGGGCCGGGGCGCTCATTCTCGGTGAGGACCACAGCAGGCAGACCTTCGGCGGTCTGCGCTGCCAGGCGGGTTCGTAACGCGACCGTTTCAGGTATTTCCGCTGGGAGCGAGCTGGCAAGCAGAGCGTTCCCAACCGGAAACACCTGAAGAAGCGGCAAAGGCACATGCTTTTGCGGTAAGGAGAAAAAGGCCATGCAGCCACTTTTGCAGAGCGGGGACACCGTTCTTTTTCAAGGCGATAGCATCACGGACGCGGGGCGGGATCGCGCCTTCCCGGAGCACCTGGGCTATGGGTATGCCCTGTTCGCATCCTCCTGGTTTCAGGCGCTTCATCCCACCAGAGAGGTAACATTCCTCAATCGCGGCATCGGCGGGGATCGCATCAAAAACCTGCAAGAGCGCTGGCAGGAAGATTGCCTGGAACTGCGGCCCACCTGGGTTTCCCTGCTCATCGGCATTAACGACACCTGGCGGCGGTACGACCACAATGAAGAAACCCCGACAGAGGTCTACGAGGAACGGTATCGCTCGCTGCTGGAGCAAACGCGCGCCGTCTGCCACGCGCGCCTGATTCTCTGCGAGCCATTTGTCCTGCACACCACGGCGGAACGCGCGAGCTGGCGCCCGGACCTCGATCCCAAAATCGCCGTCGTCCGGCGTCTGGCCAGCGAATACGAGGCGCTACTGGTGCCCTTCGACAGCCAGTTTGCCGCCGCCGCCGCGCAACGTGAACCCGCCTTCTGGGCCGCTGACGGCGTTCACCCAACTCCAGCCGGCCACGCGCTGATGGCCCGGGCGTGGCTCCACGCCGTCAACGCGCTCTAATGATCAGCCATCCCGCATTTTTGTGGGATGGCTGAGAGCGAAAACGGCGCTCAGACGTTGGTGAACGCCTTGCTGACATCACTACTGGCGGGAATGAGCTTTTCGCTGGCCATGAATTGAGCCATAGCCTGCCAGGTGGCGAGGTCGTTGTAGCCCAGCGCGTGCTGGCCGTTGCCTTTCCAGATAGGCAGGGTCGCGTTTAATTCGTCGGTAGCCTGGGTGAGATTCATATTGGGGATAAAGCTCTTGCTGATCTGCACCGCGTCAGCGGGATTGGCCAGCACATAGTTCAGACCCTTGATGGTCGCCTGGACGAAAGCGCGTACCATGCTGGCCTGACTGCTCAGCGTCTTCTCAGTGGTCACGATACCGTTGGAAACCATGGGCTGATAATTCGGCACATCGAAGGTCCGCACCGGCATCCCCAGGCGGCGCAGTTGCAGCGGCTCATTGTTGGTATACCCCATCACCGCGTCCACGTGTCCGCTTTTCAGGGCGCTGACCTGGGTAAAGCCAATGGTCTGCAACTTCACATCGTTTTCCGTCAGATGAACGGCGTTGAGTAGCGCCAGCAGCCCCACATAGGTCGAGCCATATTTGCCGGGCACGCCGATGGTATGCCCTTTGATATCGGCCAGATTCTTGATAGACGAAGCCTCGGGCACAATCAGACTGATGGGATAGCTGGGATAAATAGTCGCCACATCCACCACCGGCAGACTCTTGCTGCGGGCCACCAGCGTATCATCGCCACCCGCGAACACAAAGGTATCTTTCCCTGCCATCATTTCACCAAAAAGATCAGGCACAACGCCGTGATTGAGCTTGACATCCAGGCCCGCCTCCTGGTAGTAGCCCTTATTCACCGCGACATAGAAAGGCGCGAACTGGATATCCGGGATGTAGCCCAGACCAATGCTCACGCTCGTCAAAGACTTGCCGCCAGTGGTATTTGTAGCTGGCGCGGCACCGCCACAGGCCACCAGCAGCATACTTACCAGCAGTAATCCTGTAAGCACAAGCAGAAAAAAAGGCGCACGTCGGTACGTCTGCATCTGTATAACTCCATTCAGAACAGATTCTTTTTCGACAGTAGCAACAAGAGAGGGATGGTCACTCAGCCATACAGAGCCTCGGTCAGCCAGGTCAGCCCTCGGGTGATCCCATAGAGGATCGCGGCCAGACAGGCCAGGATGCCCACCGTTGCAAACATTTGCGCCAGGTCGTACTGGTTTTTGGCAAGCAAGACTAACACTCCCAATCCCTGATCGCCCCCGGCCACAAACTCGCCCACCAGCGCGCCCGTGATCGAAAGCGTCAGACAGGTGCGCACAGCGGCCATGATCGCCGGCAGGGCCAGGGGAAACTCGATGCGCGTCAACAGCGGCCAGAAGGCGGCTCCCTCGACGCGCGCGGCGTCCATCAGCGAACGGTCGATGCTCTGGAAGCCGTAAGCGCTGGTGATGACGAAGGGGAAAAAGACCACCAGGCAGCAGACCACCAGGGTTGGTACAAAGCCGTAGCCCAGCCATATCACCAGAAAGGGCGCGATGACAATCGCCGGAATAGCCTGGCCCGCCGCCAGATAGGGATGGACGGTGGCGGCGAAGGGTCGCCAGCGGGCCAAACCATAGGCCGTGGGCAAACCCACAACCAGCGCGATCAGAAAACCGCCCACGCTCTCTTGCAGCGTCACCCAGGCATTGCTCAGGAAGATGCCGGAACTCAAGCCATTCCACAGGGCATCCCCCACACTGGCAATGCTCGGCAACTGATAGGCCGGCACGGCTCCGCTGGTCGTACCGGTGTACCAGCTCGCCAGCAGGATCAGACCAAGGATTACGGGAGGCAGAATACTCAGAAGACGCGCCGTGGTCTTCAATGACCCGCTGGCGCGTTTGCGAGGCGAAGCAAGCCGGCTCCGCGCTGCTTCAGGCGCGGAACGCTTCTCTTCTTTCACGATTGTTACGCTCATTGACATCCCTCAGTCAAAGCTTGTATGACAGTCCAGGGAAAATAGCATGAACCATCATAGTAACTGACTCCGGGAGGCATGTGAGGGAGATACACAGAGATCAATGCAGAATAGCGCCGATAGCTATTCCACGGCAAAGCGTGCGCATCATCTGGCGGAGCGATGCCACGCCTGCCATATCTCTCTTAAACCTTCTCCCATCCGGACTGTAACCGTCGGCTTCGGCTTCGCACCGAATCAGCCGCATGAGAACGTCAGGCGTCCATCATGGACTCGCGGGCTTGGCGCATCCAACCATAGATACACCTTACCGCCGGTCGGGAATTGCACCCTGCCCCGAAGGTCTTCTTTCTGAAGATTATGGCACATTCCGCGCATGAGCGCAAGGGTATTTTTCCACCCCTTGCGGCCCACTGGCATTCTTTCTTGCAACTCCGCGCGGGGCATGTTATATTAGCGTCTATCAAATTGAAGGCCGGTTTCGTTCATTTTCGCTGATAAACAGGGAGGCCGTCATGGAGCTACGCCATATCTATACCTTCCAGGCGATTGTCAAAGAGGGCAGTTTTCTCAAAGCGGCTGAAAAGCTGATGTATGCGCAGTCCACCATTACCCTGCATATTCAGCAGCTTGAGGCCGAGCTGGGCGTGAAGCTCTTTATTCGCCAGGGTAAGAAGGTGCAGTTGACCGAGGCGGGACGCTCGTTGCAGGAACAGGCTGATTCACTGGTGGCCCGCGCGATGGCCTTGCAGCAGACGATGTTTGAGCTGGTCGCGGGGGAGGCGGGCCATGTGCGCATAGGCGTGATTGAACCGACGGCCAGTCTGCGTCTGCCGCAGTTGCTGGCGCCTTTCTGCCAGGAACGCCCGCGCATTCGCCTGACCATCGAGGTAGGCAATACCAGGACGATCAGTCAGCGGGTGGCCTCTGGCGCGCTGGACCTGGGCATCTGCTCGCCGCCCGCCGCGCACCTGGGACTGGACTTCGAGCCGCTTTTTGTGGAGCGCCTGGCTCTGCTATTGCCTGAGCAGCATCCCCTGGCCAGCGCGGAGAGCATTCGCGCGCAAGATCTGGCCGGGCAGCGACTTCTGCTGAGCGAGGAGGATTGCGCGTATCGCGAACTCATCGAAAGCACGCTGCTCAGGCGCCGCGTCAATCCCTATTCCGGTCTGGAAATTGGCAGCCTGGAGACTCTCAAGCACGCGGTCCAGAGCAATCTGGGCCTGGCTCTGCTCCCGCGTGCCGCCGCCACGCCGCCGCCCGCGCGGACTGTGCTGCGCGAACTCAGCGGCCTGGAACTCAGTCTCCCCATCGGCCTGGTTCTGCTGGCGGACGAGATTTCGCCCAGCCGCGCCCTGGAGGCGCTGCTCATCCTCCTGCACAAAGAATTGCGCGCGGAACTGGCCTCGTCCGTCGCAGAAAACAGCTCCCCGATCTCAACGGTTAATTGAGCGGTGGAACTCCTCGGCATAGGCCACGTTGTACTTTTGCCCGATGGCGGCACGCTGTTCGCGCACACGCTGCGCCACTTCATCGGCATGACCGACAAACTGACTGGCATGGGCCATCAAGGCCTTGATCTTTACATCGATGACATCGGAAATATCGACCCAATGATTAAGGGAAGGAGCGCCCACGATGTAGAGTTCCTTGACCTTGTGCGGGGCCAGTCCTTCGGCCAGCAGTTCCGGGAAATCCCAGGGATTCTGCGAGGCGGGGTAGAGCGCGGAGATGACGCCTTCGCCACAGGCCCGGTGATCGGGGTGATAGGCGCCGATGTACATCTGCGGTACCCAGGAGCGCTCCGGCGACTGGCAGATGACCCGATAGGGCTTGTACGTGCGCAGCAGGCGCACGATGTCGCGGCGAAACTCCAGGGTGGGCTGTAGTTCGCCATCGCGGTAGTCCAGGAAAATCACATCTTTCAGGCCCAGCACCTTGCCAGCTTCACGCTGCTCGGCCCGGCGCGTCTCGGTAATCAGCCGCCGCGCTTCTGGACCAACCTCGGTGGCCTCGTCGGGTCCGCCGCTGCCCGCTTCGGTGCAGATGACGTAATAGACCGACCAGCCCTCGCTTATCCATTTCGCGACGGTACCCGCGCAGCTAAATTCGGCATCGTCGGGATGAGCCATGATGACCATGGCTACTTTGTTCTCAATCTCTTCGCTCACGCTTATTCCTCGTTGCTCCTATCCGCTCTGCATAGAAAGACGCCTTTCATCCTTGACGTGAAAGCCACCGGCCCACGCCCTCTGGCGAGCCAGGGACCGGCCAAACCAGGCCAGACCATAGCTCAAGCAGGAGAAAAGGATGAAAGCGCCTGTCAGATCGGCAATCCATACATCCATATCATTCTTGTGTTAAAACCAGCAACAGCCCGCCCAATATGCTGGCATTCTTCAAAAATTGGGTCAACTGCGCTTTGCGCGCGGCCTCATCTCTGGCCTTCCAGAAGGCATGGCCAACGAGCGTGGTCGGTGTCAGACTGGCGATCAGGCCGGCTGCCGCCAGTTTGGGCGCGATATCCAGGGCCAGCATAGCCCCACCTACCACCATAGCCGCTCCGTTTAATTCTACCGCAATTCTGGGATTTGGCAAACCTGCCGCCGCCACTGTTTCAACCCGGCCCCCCGGCTGACTGAACGCGTCCGCACCACCTTTGATAAAAACGCCTGCCAGTAAAAGCTGACCCAGTTCTCTTATCATTGTCCACCTGCTTTCTCTTACAGACTTGCTCCTGATCCGGCCAGGAGTCTTCGCCGGACCAGCATGTACACACTTTCTCTCCTCTCAGTATAGAGATGGTTCCTTGCTGCTCAGCGCGCTACTGCAAGGGTATATTCCACTCGGTCAACCAGTTGCCCGCGCGGTGATTGCGCAGACGCAGGTACACCCGCGAGCGCATGACATGTATAGCCAGCGAAGCCAGCACATCCGGCTCGTCCGCGCGATAGTCATAACGCTGCTCCTCCTCCAGCCAGCGCGCCCCATGGTGGCGGCCCGTATACCAGGGGGAAGAGAGATTCGCGTAGATCACAGGATGCGCGCCGGAGTGGTCTGTCATCACCAGGCTGGGCGCCTGCCAGTTCGTATGGGTGTGCCCGGACAGGTACAGGCAGGCATTGCCATGACCGGCCAGGATTTGCCGCACGGTAGCCGAATTTTCCACCGAGAAGAACGGGTCCAGCGAATCGTAATCCAGGCGCAGAGCGGGATCGCGGTCCAGCACCGTGTTGTACAGCGGACAATGCGCAAAAACCACGGCGAGATGGCGGGGATGCTTGGCCAACGCGGTCCGCAAGAAGGCCAGCGACTCGGCGGTGAACATGGGCGCGGGATAGCCCACCACGTCGAGCATAATACACACCACGCCGCCCTCTTCCCAGTAATAATGGGGAGGCTGCGACCAGAAGGTTGTGAAATCGCGCAACAACTCCTCCTCGGTCTCCTCACCCTCACCGAACAGTTCATGATTGCCCACACCGGGATAAAACTTCACCGTACCCAGTTGAGCCCGCAGTTGCTGACCCGCCAGTTGATAGTGTTCGGGTCCGCTCATCTCAACGATATCTCCGGGCGAGACACAGAAAGCCGGCAGACCTTCCCGCGCCCAGAGCTGGCGCAAATCCCGAAAGAGCGGCGCCAGGCGAGCCGTGTGCAATTCCTGCCACCCGGCACGAGCATAATAATGCAAATCCCCCAGCGCCCAGAAGTAGAGCAGTTCCTCGCTATTCTCTGTTTGAGCGGTCTGCACCTGCGGCTGAAGTTCTTCCATGCGAAGTGATCTCCATTGCTAAAATTTCCATCATCTCATTATATGACGAAAAAACAGGCAAGCAAAAAGGCGATAGCCTGTCAGCCTGCTTTTTTCATTTCTCATCTCCTGAAATTGGTTCCACTTGCTCTTGACAGGATGAGAAACGCCCTGTATACTAACTTCAAGTAACAACTGCATAAGAACAGCGCCGATCAGGAAAAGTACATGACTGAGCTGAGGTAAAGAGAGTCGGGAAGGGTGAAAACCGATACAACGCCGTCATGGAATGGGCCTGGGAGCTTGAGAAGAACGCTACCACCGTAGTCAGTAATGCTCAATCGGGATGTCCCCCGTTACCGAGGACAGGGTATAGTATTGTACCTGGAATGAAGGGATTGGCCTGCGGATCTCGCAAGATCGCCGGACAATCTGAATGAGGGTGGCACCACGAAAGCCTCGCGCTTCTCGTCCCTTGCAGGGGATGAGTGGCGTTTTTTATTGCATAATCCAACGCCGATCTTTCTCTCACGAAAGAGCGGCGTTTTTTATTCCATCGTAACCAGGCTACCGCTACTCGCACGGTAGTCCACACAGGAGGGCGAGCCATGTCAGTCGAAGCTCAGCTATCGGTTCAGGCGCAAACAAGCGCGCAGGCGGCGGTAAAGAAGCGTGTGTTTTCGGGCATTCAGCCGACCGGGAATATTCACCTGGGCAACTACCTGGGGGCTATCCGCAACTGGGTGGCCACACAGGAACAGTTCGAGAACATTTTTTGCATTGTCGATCTGCACGCGATCACGCTGCCGATTGATCCCAAGGAACTGCATTTCAATTCGCGCAAGCTGGCGGCCCTGTATCTGGCCTGTGGCCTGGACCCCCGGCACTGCAATTTCTTTATCCAATCCCACGTGCGTCAGCACGCCGAGGCGAGCTGGATTATGAATTGCTTCACCCCGATGGGCTGGCTGAACCGCATGACACAGTTCAAAACGAAGGCGGGCGATCATGCCGATTCGGTGGATACCGGCCTGTACGCCTATCCGGTGCTGATGGCCTGCGATATCTTGCTCTATCAAACGCACCAGGTACCGGTCGGCGATGACCAGCGCCAGCATATCGAACTGACACGCGACCTGGCTCAACGCTTCAACAGCCGCTATAACGAGCAGGTCTTCACCATCCCGGAGGCGAGGATCGGCGAGGCTGGCGCCCGCGTGATGGCGCTGGATGATCCAACCAGCAAGATGAGCAAAAGCGCTCCTGATCCCAATTCGCGCATTAATCTGCTGGATGATGCCAGAACGATCAAGAAGAAAATTGGACGCGCCACGACCGATTCGCTGCGCCTGGTGACTTTCGATCCCGCGCGTCCCGGCATTACCAATCTGCTGACCATCTATCAAGCGCTGACCGGCCTCTCGCGGGAAGCCATTGAGGCCGAATTTGAAGGCAAGGGCTATGGCGATTTCAAGGCAATTCTCACCGAACGTCTGGTGGAAACCCTGACGCCCATTCAGCAGCGCTACAACGAACTGATGAGCGATCTTCCAACGCTGGAAGGCATTCTCAAACAAGGTGCCGACAATGTGCGCCCCATCGCTGAGGCAACGCTCCAGCACATAAAAACTGTCGTCGGCCTGGGTTAGTTCCTGGCGGGATGGAGTTGAGCCAGCCTCGGCTCTATCCCTGGCAGCGGCGGAGTCCGCTCCGCCGTTTTCTTGATAGTTTCTCGACATACGTCAGTTGTAGACAACAAGCAGACAATGTATGTACTGGTGGTTGTCCAGTCAGCATGTTCTGTTTGCAGAACAGGAAAAACGATGTATCACCCGACTCTTGACGAGGTACGACAGCTTTCCACGAGCCTGAAAGAGCGCCCGGCTGACCCGGCGGAGGGGACCGGCGCGCGGCGTCCGCTGCTGCTGCTGAGCAGTAATCTGCTGGCGGACGCCGAGACTCCGGTGACGGCTTACTGCAAGGCGGCACGCGGTCCTTTCAGTTTTCTGCTGGAAAGCGTGGCCGGGGGCGCACAGATCGCGCGTTATTCGTTTATCGGCCTCGATCCCTATATGGTGCTGACTCACCGGGGAGAGACGGCCACGCTGCGCCACCTTGCGCCCGATGGCACGACGCGCGAGGAAGAGATTCCCTGCCGCGATCCGCTGGACATTATTCAGGCCGAACTGGGCCAGTATTACCTGGTGCCCTCGCTGGAAAAGCAGTTCGACGAGTTGCCACGCTTCCAGGGCGGCGCGGTCGGCTATCTGGCCTATGAAGCGGTGGCCCGCTTTGAGCGTCTGCCCGTCCCTGAGAAGGATACGCTCAAGCTGCCGCTGGCTCTTTTTTGCTTTACCAAAACGGTGCTGGTCTTCGATCATTTGAAGCATCGTGTGCGCGTTGTGACCCATCTGCATCTTGATGCCCCGGACCTGGAAGCCGAGTATCAGCGCTGCGCGGCTATTCTCGCCGAGGTTCAGGAGCGTCTGCACGAGGATTTGCGCTTTCCTGCTGAGCCAGAGCAGCGCGGCGAGCGCGAGAGCCAGGTGACTTCAAATCGCAGCAAAGCCGAGTTTGAAGCGATGGTAGAAACGGCGAAGGAGTACATCCGTGCCGGGGATATCTTCCAGGTGGTGCTCTCGCAGCGTCTGAGCCGTCCGGTCAACACAGCCCCCTTTACGATCTATCGCGCGCTGCGCACAATTAATCCTTCGCCCTATATGTTCTTCCTCGACCTGGAGGCCTTTCAGATTATCGGCGCCTCACCGGAACTGCTGGTTCGCGTGGAGGATGGCGAGGTCACGATTCATCCTATCGCCGGCTCGCGGGGACGCGGAGCCACTCCGCTGGAAGATGATGCTCTGGCGGACGAACTGCGCAATGATCCCAAGGAGCGCGCGGAGCATGTTATGCTCCTCGACCTGGGACGCAACGACGTGGGACGCGTCAGCCAGCCCGGCACAGTGCGGGTGACGGATTGCATGGAGATTGAGCGCTATTCACACGTTATGCACCTTGTCTCGAACGTGGTGGGGCAACTGCGCCCGGAGGTTTCCGGGTATGATGCGCTGCGCTCCGGCTTCCCGGCGGGGACGGTTTCAGGCGCGCCCAAGATTCGCGCGATGGAGATTATTAGCGAACTGGAAGGCGAGCAGCGCGGCGTGTACGCGGGCGCGGTGGGCTATTTCAGCTACTCTGGCAACCTGGACACCGCTATTGCGCTGCGCACCATGGTGGTGAAAGATCAACGCGCTTATGTGCAGGCGGGCGGGGGCATCGTGGCCGACTCGGTGCCGGCGGCGGAATATCAGGAGAGTCTGAACAAGGCCGGGGCGCTCTTGCGGGCACTGGATATGGCGGACGAGATCGCCGCGAATCAGGAGAAACGGGGGCACACACATGCTATTACTCATCGATAACTACGATAGCTTTACCTACAATCTCTACCAGTACCTATCAGAACTGGGCGCGCAGATCGAGGTGCGCCGCAACGACCAGGTTACGCTTGATGAAATCGAGGCTATGCAGCCGGAGCGCATCGTGGTCTCGCCCGGTCCCTGCACGCCCAATGAGGCCGGTCTTTCCTGTCAGATCGTCGAGCGCTTTGGTCCGCGTATTCCCCTGCTGGGCGTCTGCCTGGGACACCAGGCCATCGGCCAGGTCTACGGCGGACGCGTGATTCGCGCCCCTGAGCCGATGCACGGCAAGACTTCGCTGATCTACCACCGGGGACAGGGCGTGCTGCACAATCTGCCTACTCCCTTCGAGGCCAATCGTTATCACAGTCTGATTGTTGAGCGTTCTTCGCTGCCAGAGATCCTGGAGATCACGGCTGAGACTGACGATGGCCTGATTATGGGCCTGCGCCATCGCACATACCCGGTGCAGGGTGTGCAGTTCCATCCCGAATCGATCATGACGCCGGCAGGCAAAGATCTGCTCCGCAACTTCCTGCTACAGGTCGCGGTAGCTGTGTAAATTTCATCGGATCTTTTAGAGAACAGGAAACGGTGTACCGGGATGTACACCGGAAAGGATTATTCACGATGATTCGCGAAGCAATTTCCCAGGTGGCCGGTGGCGCAACCCTGAGCGAGAACGAAGCCGTAGCGGTGATGGAAGAGATCATGACCGGCGTGGCCAATCACGCGCAAATGGCGGCCTTTTTGACCTGTCTGCGTCTGCGTCCAGGTGGGGAGACGATTGAAGAGATCGCCGGCTGCGCGCGGGTGATGCGCGAGAAGGCGGTGCAGGTTCAACTCGATGAGCAGACCGCTGAACTGGCGATGGATACCTGCGGAACGGGCGGGGATGGCGCGGGTACATTCAATGTCTCGACCGGGGCGGGTATTCTGGTCGCCGCCGCCGGGGGCGCGGTGGCGAAACACGGCAATCGCTCAGCCACCAGCAAATGTGGCAGCGCTGACGTGCTGGAGGCGTTAGGAGCGCGCATTGATCTCGGTCCCGAGAAGGTCGCGGCCTGCGTGCAGGAGGCCGGTTTCGGCTTTATGTTCGCCCAGGCCTATCATCCCGCGATGAAGCACGTGGGGCCGGTGCGCAGTTCGATTGGCATTCGTACCATCTTCAATATTCTGGGACCGCTGACCAATCCCGCTCACACGCACTATCAGGTACTGGGCGTGCCCGATGCCTCGCTGCTGCGCAAAATGGCCGAGGTGCTGCTGCGCATGGGCTGCAAGCACGCGCTGGTGATTCACGGTGAGGACGGTCTGGACGAATGCTCGCTGGTCGCGCCGACGCGGGTCTGCGAGGTACGCCAGGGCGCGGAGACGCGCGAATACACTATCACACCCGAAGAGATGGGCCTGACTCGCATCAACACACTGCAGCCTCTGCTGGGCGGTGATCCAGCCTATAACGCCACTCTCCTGCGCCAGCTGCTGAGCGAAGACACGCGCACACCAGCCAGCGAGATGCTCTGCCTGAATGCCGGAGCGGCTCTCTTCGCCAGTGAGCGGGTAGATTCTCTGCGCGAGGGCGTCAGGCTGGCCCAGGCAGTTTTGCGCGAGGGCAAAGCCGGGCGTAAACTGGATGAAGTCATTGCATGTATGCAGAACTGATCGCGGGCTGCGCTCGCGGCATGAGAGCTGGCCTGTCATTGCTCACCCGACCGGGGCAGTTCGCCGTTATTGCCGGCACAGAGCAGGCAGGCATATAAAGAACAGGCAACGAAGAGGA
>DASZXF010001157.1:0-2205 GCA_035546055.1 Ktedonobacteraceae bacterium | reverse complement strand
GGCAGCGAAGCCGAGGCGCGTCTTGATGAAGTGCTGGCCCTGCCTTTTCAGAGCATCGCCGTACAATCCACCACCGGCGAAAAGCTTTTTCAGGTTACGAAAAAGGGCAGGGCTATTCTCCACAAGAGTAAGCATACGCCCGCTGTGCCCGGCGTTCCTGACCTGGCGCACGATGTCAGTAAGCAACTGGCGCTGCCGGCGGGCAAGCCAGATGCCTTTCTCCAGGCCACCGGGGTGATGGACGAAGAGGGGCGCGTGCGGCCCAGTATGCACGATAAATTCTCGCAGATCAACGAATTTCTCAAGTTGCTGGAGCACACCGGCGAGCTTGAGCGTCTGCCTGACAGGCAAATAGAAATGCTCGATTGCGGCTGCGGTTCGGCTTATCTCTCCTTCGCCGCTTATCACTACCTCAATGATGTGCGCAACATTCCCGCGCGCCTGGTCGGTATTGACTCCAACGAGACGCTGATTCGCAAAGATAACGCCGAGAGCGCTCAACTGGGTTTTGTCCGCGCCTGCTTCGAGCGTTCGACCATCATCGACTATCGGCCCGCCGTCGCGCCCGATATCGTGCTGGCTCTGCACGCCTGCGACACGGCCACTGACGAAGCGCTGTACCAGGGCATCGTCCACGAAGCGCGGCTCATTCTCTGCGCGCCCTGCTGTCACCATCATTTGCAGGAGCAATTGCACACTGTCGCACCGCTTGAGGCCATGTTTCACGATGGTATTCTCAAGCATCGCCTGGGCGATATTCTCACCGATACCTTTCGGGCGCTGATTCTGCGCATCCTGGGCTATCGCGCCGATGTGGTCGAGTTTGTCGCGCCCGAACATACTGATAAAAATCTGCTGATTCGCGCCGTGCGCCGGACGCAGAAAAGCCAGGCGGCGGCTATCAAAGAATATCAGGCGTTAAAGCGCTTCTGGGGTGTGACGCCTTACCTGGAAACCCTGCTGGGAGAGCGTTTACAGGCGCATATAAAGGACGAATAAGGCGGCCAGTCATTGGCTGGGATGGAGCAGCAGAGAGAGCGGAAATCGTAAGTTGCCGCTCTCTCTTTGTGTGGTTCAGATCAGGTTAGCGATGCGCAAAAAGTTCTCAAAGAGGGCGCGCGTGTGGGCCTGATAGGTGGCGGCGCACTCACTCCACTGTTTCGCCAGTTTAATGGGTGCCTCTGCATCATTGAGGGTAGCCACCAGTTCCTTGTTGCCCAGAGGATGGTAGATCCAGGTATCAAGGATGGTCGTATTGACCTCAATGTGGAATTGCAGCCCGTAGGCGCGGGGACCGTAGCGAAAGGCCTGGTTCGGGGCGACATCGTTGCTGGCCAGGCGCATAGAGCCGGCGGGTAGATCAAAGACATCGTTGTGCCAGTGGAAGGCCAGTTGATGACCGGGCAGACCGGCGAAGAGAGGATCTTGCTGGCCTTCTGCGGTCAGGGGAATGCGAAAAAAGCCGATTTCGCTCTGCTCATGGCGGCGTACTTCGGCACCCAGAGCGCTGGCCAGCAATTGACCTCCCAGGCAGATACCAAGCGTCGGGATATCCTGAGCCACGGCCTGGCGCAAGAGTACCTGTTCTTGAGCCAGATAGTCCAGGTGAGTATCCTCATACAGGTGTTGTGGCCCACCCATGACCACAATGGCCTGATAGGGAGCCAGATCGGGAGGGAGAGGCGCTTTCTCGACCTCTACAGTCTCGCAGATAATCCCATGCTCGTTTAAAATCTCTTCCAGGTAGCCCGGTGGGTCGTCCCACGTTTGTTGCAGTGCCAGCACTCGCTTCATCGAGGGTAAGTCCTTTCGACGGAAAGAAAGATTGATATGCCTGCTTTATTGTACAGTATATCAGGAAACTTCCGCCAGTCTTCTCAGGATTAGATCCCGTTGGGAAGGTCGTGGTTGACTCCTCGTCGCTGCGCGACTCGCCCTGGGGCTTTTGGAGGCGGTGGCAGGTTGGGCCCGGCACAACCACCCTGGCCAAGCGCCGCCGGCGCTGAGGAGTCAACCACGACCTTCCCAACAGGATCAAGATTATGCAAAACGCACGTGGCTCCCTTTCCAGATCCAGGTTTTTTGCCCACCCACCCGCCCTTTTTATCTCATGAGTCACCCCTGATGTTTCTGAGGCGGCCGAACCGCTGGTTGCGCCCCCTTACAGGTATAGACTTTTTGGGGAGAGGAGGGGAAAAAGAAACG
>DASZXF010001156.1:0-1570 GCA_035546055.1 Ktedonobacteraceae bacterium | reverse complement strand
GATCGTGATCGCAGTCATCTTTCCCCACCCTGAAGTTAGCGTAACAGGTCGCCCATTTACTGGTATCGAGCGAATTGCCGTCAAAATCATCATGAAAAATCATGTTCCAGTTGCCAGACTGGCCCTGCGGCAACGCCTGCGTGCCAGATGGAGCGCTCCCCGACTGGCAGGCCGCGAAGAGAAAAGACAGGGGCATCAACAGCAAAAAAATTCGCAAGGCAGGCATAAGGTGTAAAGATGATACATGAGATGAAATATCATTCCTCCTGGAGAGAGGAAGCCAGCTTCCAGACCTAAAATTCATTCTCCTGATGTTTAGCGCGCTTTTCTGGCAGAAATTATAGAGGTAGTTTGACGCTTTGTACAGGGAGGCGCGCACTTTCACTTCTTTCCGCGACAAGTGTAGCATGTTTGCCTCAAGATGTGCTCAAGAAGTTGGCAAATTTTTGTAAAATCCAGGGGAAAGGAGAGCATTTATCAGCCCCATTTCCCCTGGAGAGGGCGCGTCTGGCGGTTAAATGATGGTAGGATATTTGCCGCGATAGGCCTGGATCGCGGCCTGCAAGCCGGAGCGTGGACTGCTCAGGACCGGTACGGGCAGATCGCCATAGAATTCCGAGGCGTTGGTCATGGAGGCCTGGGCCAGAACAATCACATCGCCGAGAGTCGCGGCCTCCTGCACCTGATAGGCAATCTCCTGGAGATAGGCCTGGAGCCGGCCCTGCTCGAAGTAGCGCCAGGCTTTTGTGCAGAGCAGATCGATGATTTCCACCGGTTTCTGCGCCTGGCGGGCCGCTGAAGCGATCAGTTCGCGCGTCGGTACAAGCGTACTGGCCAGCGTCGAGGCCACCACAATGCGCGATCCGCGCGCCACCGCCTCCTGGGCCATAGGCCGGTCGACGCGCAACAGAATCGCCGACATTGTGCCGTTCATTTCTTCCACCGCTCCGCCAATTGTCGAGCAGGTACAGACCACTACCGTTGCCCCCAGTTCCTCAAGGGCCAGCAGCGTGCCTGTAATGCGCTCCTTCAGCTCCGCAGTTACTCTGCCCGCCGCGCGCACATCGCTCAGCAGGCTTTCATCGACCACATGCCGGGCTGGAATCTCTGGTCCCAGGCTCGCGAGTAAAGCACGAAAGGTTGGTACATGCACAGCGGATGTGTGCAGAAAGGAAAGAGTGCGATCCATGTGGTCCTCCGTAAAGGTACGGTACACAGCGCCAGTCAGGCGCCGCAGGGCGAATTCTACAGCATTCTATTACGAGATGATTACTCACTGAGTAACACTATGGGCGTCTGAGAGCAGCGTTTCAATCTCAGCCACTGCCTGCCGGGCGTGCTGGAAATGGACGCCATGCATGCCCAGGCGCCGGGCTGCTGCCACATTCTCATACGTATCGTCCACGAACAGCACCTCTGCGGCCCTCAGTTTGAGTCGCTGCAGGGTCACCAGATAGATGCGCTCATCTGGTTTGGATACGCCTTCTTCGTCATCAAAGATCATCAGATCGACCAGTTCATGCAGGCGAAACTTGCGTATCATCGCCTGCCGTGAGCCGCCATTGCACAG
>DASZXF010001155.1:0-9407 GCA_035546055.1 Ktedonobacteraceae bacterium | reverse complement strand
GGCGCAGCACCAGGCGAACCTGCGTGCCGATCAGAATGGGGATATCGATCAGCGGAATCGGCTCCAGGCCTGCGGCCAGGCTTACCAGCGTCGCGTTGCGGATAATGCGCTGAGCCGCCTGGCGTCGATAGGCCGGGAGTTCATGTCCGATGACCAGCGCCGCCTCCGGGCTGGCCGCGATCATCGCCGGCACCAGTTCTTCGGCCACGTTTGTGCCATTGCGGGCCGAAATGGGGATTACCCCGGTCACGCCCAGGCGCGTTGCCACATTATTCGCCAGATCGTCCCCTTCCAGGGCATTCTTGAGCGTATCGATCTTATTGACAACCACAATCGTCGGCTTTCCCATCTCCCTGATCGTCATCAGCAGATTGCGATCATCCTGGCGCAGCCCCTTTTCGCCATCGATCATAAAGACCACCAGGCTGGCCTCCTCGATGCCGCTGCCCATCACCTCCGGCAGATGGCCGGGCGTATCGATCAGCGTAAACGGCCCGAAGTCCGTGCGGATCAACTCTTTGGTCGTCCCCGCGATGGGCGAAACCTCAGAAATTTCCTTGCCTTTGAGCTGGTTAAAGAGCGTGCTTTTGCCGCTATTCGCCTGTCCTACAATCACAACCGTGTTGCCCAGACCTTCCAGCACTTCCTCCTGGGCCTCTTTCCAGTTGATCGCGTGGATAAAGCTGCGCACCAGCGCGATATTCGCAGGCAGCTTGGTGAGCGAATCGATGCTCATTTTGCGCCAGTCGGGTGGTGATTGGCGTTTCTTCCAGCCAGTTTTTACCGCGCGATTGGCAATATTTTTCCTGGCCTTTTGCTCGTCAGGCAGCTTGACCTGTGCATGCTGTTGCTGAGGTGCCTCTGTCTCCTGTTTCTGCTCCTCTTCTGGCAAGAGCACCAGGGCATCATCTGCGCTCTGTTCCTCTGGCAGAAGCACCAGGGCATCTTGCTTGCTCTGCTGCTCTGGCAAAAGCACCAGCGTATCGTCAGAGTCCCGTGACTCTGGCAGGATGATCAGCGCGTCATTCTCGTCATTGAACTCTTGTGATGGTTGATTAGCCACATGCTTTTCCTTCCCGAGTGCAAAAACCCGTGATCTTTTCGGCTTTCCTCTGTATCATCCTCCGGGCGTGAGCGGCCTGGCCGAGGCTGCATGTCGATCCGCTTGAGGAGATTGAAACGTGCCATGTTATTCGATTCATGCAGTCTGTGCATGTCTCTTTCCACCGGCCACAGGCGGTTACGCCCTGCCATGATAGGGTATGATTACCCTGGCATGACCGCCAGTGAATTGAGCCAGATAGAAATCTGAAAACGATCTGCTCTAAGGATACTGCAAGCTGCTGGGATACGCAACTCCAGCAGGACAGATCAGTTCTTTGACAAACTGTTGTAAGACACTATCATTGTCGGACTTTTTCTTGAGATCCCCTGGCAGGCTGCCCTGTTACAGGCCATCTGTTCACCAGCAGGGATCGAAGAGGCCAGGTTGCTTGAAACGTCACCTCCTCTTTAAATTATACGAACGAAAGAGTGTTCACGTTAGCCTATCAGGCAAGATAGTTTTCTCTTTTTACACGTGCGTTCCCGCCCATCGTCTTCGTCTGCCGGTTTGTTTTGGGCAAATTTGCCCAATGCGCTCGCAGCGTTTACAATGAGGGTAGAGTTTTCTGTGTTTTTATAAGGAAAAGACAATGGAAGAGAGAGCAACATTACCATCGGATGCGCATGGGGCGACGAATGAAAGCATCACCTACGCCAATTACCACAGCATTATCACGGGGATTGATCGTACCTGGCAATATGGAGGATTTCCGCAGCCGGATGGCTCCTTCTGGCTGTATCGTGAGCCATATGCCTCGGTCGTGGTAGAAGGAGAGCGTCTGCGCGTCACCGCCAGGCTGAGCCGCTCGCATAATCAGGTACAGATTCTGGATAACGCCAAGAACATGTTCTTTTCCACCAGAACCTTCACTCCGCCAGACGCCGGCGAAATCGCCTTTGAGTGGGAACAAAAAGCTCGCTGCATGGGTACCGCCGCCCGCGATCTTTACGATGGTTTTATTTCGGTCAATCTGCTGGACTTCACCACCGGCGCGGCCCTGGATTTTTTTGTCTGCAACGAGATTATTTCCACCGTCTACGCTATTTTGCCTTTTCCCGGTGTGCCCGCGCCGCCAGACAAAGAGGCGGCGGATAAGCCCAGGTATTTTTGCGATTTTGGAGAATTGCCCCTTGAAACGGCTCCGGGTCAACTGCACCGTTATCGCATCAGCTATCATCGTGGCAAGGATGAGGTCGCCTATAGCGTCGATGGTCGCGAGGTTGCCCGTTATCGCGACGTGCCCATCAAGCTCAATGGCTTTATTATCGCCCTGGGCCTTATGACCGAGAAAACCATCGAAAATGGCAAAAGCGTCTCTGTACATGGACAGGTATTGATTGGGGAATGGGGCAAATTCACCGTTACCACCTCGGACGCCGGCAATTAACCAGGCGGAGAAGCCGGTCGAAGCGCTGTGCTCAGGCTGGCTTCTCCGAGCGGCTCTATTTCGCGGGAAGCTGGTCCAGGCAGTTGAGAACCTGATTGACCTCTTCAGCAGTGTTATAATGGGCCATGCCCAGGCGCAGCGCGCCGCCGTTTTGCTCCAGGCCGAGTCGCTCCATAATGCCCAGCGCGTAATAGTTGCCATCCCAGGCAAAGATGCCCTGCTGGCCCAGGTGTTCGGCCACTTCCCTCGGCGTATAGCCGGCGATATTGCAGGTGACCGTCGGCACGCGCCAGTTGAGGCGGGCATGATCGGTAATGCCATAGATCGTCGTGCCGGGGATTTCGCGCAGACCTGCGATGAGTTGCGCCGCCAGACCACGCTCGTAATCCATCATGGCGCGCATAGCGATTTTGAGATCGCGCTGGCGTCCAGTGTACGTAGTAAAGGCATCCGGGTAGAGATCGCGCTGCTCTGTGCCCAGCATTTCCAGGTACTGAATAACCCCGACCAGGCCCGTCAGGCATTCGTGATTCTGCGTACCGGTTTCCCAGCGATCAGGCGCGGAATCCGGGGCCGGGCGCACTTTGTAGGCGGGAAAGCGCTCCAGGTGCTCCTGCTTACCATAGAGGATGCCCAGGTGCGGACCAAAAAACTTGTACGACGAGCAGACCAGGAAATCTGTATCCAATGCCTGCACATCAATCGGACCATGAGGGGCGAATTGAACGGCGTCAATCCAGGTCAGTGCTCCGACCTCGTGCGCCCAGTCAACAATGGTCGCCACATCGTTAATCGTACCGACCGCGTTTGACGCGTAGCCGACCGCCACCAGCTTTGTGCGCTCATTGATCTTCGCGCGCATATCCTCCATGTTCAGCGTCACATCCTCCGGGTGAACATCCACTGTGCGAATGACCACGCCGCGTTCCTGTAAAGCCAGCCAGGGAGCCACATTAGCATCGTGATCCAGCACTGTCACCACAATCTCATCGCCCGCCTGGAGCGTTTTGCCAATCGCCCGGCTGAACGCGAAGGTCAGGGTAGTCATATTGGGGCCAAAGACGATTTCAGAGGGGCTGGCAGCGTGCAGAAAATCCGCCATGCTCTGCCGAACCTCGGCCAGCATCTCATCAGTGCGCTGGCTGGTCAGAAACGCGCCGTGAGTATTGGCGTTAGCAGTGCGCAGATAGGTAACGATACCGTCAATGACGTGCTGGGCAACCTGAGTACCGCCAGGGTTATCAAAATAGATGGCCGGACGCCCGTTGATAGTC
Organism: Ktedonobacteraceae bacterium; assembly: GCA_035546055.1. Taxonomy (GTDB): domain Bacteria; phylum Chloroflexota; class Ktedonobacteria; order Ktedonobacterales; family Ktedonobacteraceae; genus Paraktedonobacter. The sequence continues at coordinate 5,641 of DASZXF010001155.1, read as the reverse complement.
TGGCTGAGCGAAGGAAAATAGCGCCGATAAGCACTGAGATCAGGGATCTGGGACATAGATGGTGTCTCCTCTAACGAATAGCCTTTGAGAGGGCCGTTCCTCTCCCCCGCATCATACCATATAGCCGGTTAGCCTCTGCCTGGATCAATGTTTATCTGTCAGGAGCCTCTTTATATTTGAACCAGGAACTGTTCTACTTAATCAAGGAGGTACAAATGAAAAGTACAGTTCGTGCGAACTGCTTTTTCAGTTTGTCAGTTATATTACTAAGTCTGTTGGTAGGGGTAAGCTCATTCAGCCAGCATGGGAGGGCCAGCGCTCATAGCGCCAGCGTCGGTGAGCCAGCTCATGTGCAGCAAATTGACCAGGCCCGGCAGACCACCCATGTTCAACAGGCCAGAGTTCCTCATGTCCAGCGAGCCGCCCATGCGCGACACAAGACGTATCGAGGAAAGGTCATCGTTGTGAGCCTGTCTCAGCAGTGGCTCACCGCCTACCAGGATGGTCAGCCTGTGTTTAGCACAGCGGTACTCACCGGGCGTCCGTCTCTGCCTACCCCCAAAGGGACGTATCACATCTTTCAGAAATTGAGTCCGACCACCTTCCGTTCACCCTGGCCGCGCAGCTCACCCAACTGGTATCCGCCAACGCATATCAACTATGCTATGGAATGGAAAGCGGGCGGCTATTATCTGCACGACTCCTGGTGGCACACCGTCTATGGAGCGGGCACCAATGAAGAGCACTATGATCCCACCTATGGATGGCAGCAGGGGTCGCACGGGTGCATTTCGATGCCCTTGAGCGCCGCCAAATGGCTCTACCAGTGGGCTCCTATCGGGACAACTGTCAAGGTTATTGCGTAATCCCATCTCATTGACAATGCGCGGTTCAGCCAGACATCTCCGGCTGGCTCGCGCGCTTGTCTTTTTGGCTAGCTAACTTGACCTTCTTCTCGCGGATGTGATATCTTCTAAGCCAAGAGGTTATTAGCTATAATAGCGATGCAAATGAGGAATCTGGTAGCAAACATGGGAATGTCTTATCTCACGATTGTTCTCCCCGCGTAGGCAATCACGCCGGGCTTACGCGGGTTAAGAAATGGCTTATATGATGCCTCTGCTCCTTCCTGGTGAGCAGAATTTTCTGTGTTCCCTGCATCTTCTGCACTATTCTTACCCTCCAGTTGGCGTGTGTCGCCGGGCCATATCGTCTTGTGCCCGTCTATCCATCGATGGCTGCGACACGTTCCGCTACCAGCACCACGAGATATGTATGGCTCCAACCGACCATCAAATCACGCTCTGTTTGCCCGGCCTTTCATGTGCGAAAAAAGTGTAGCCCACCAGGACAATCATGCACTGCATAGCATGGACATGTGAAGAATAGAGGTTTTAATCAATGTTGCAGGTCAATCACATCTCGCTGGCGTATGGCGCACGCGTGATACTGGATGATGTTTCCTTTACCGTTGCCCCTGGCGAGAAGGCCGGCCTGATCGGCGTAAACGGAGCTGGAAAAAGCTCGCTGTTAAAAATCATTGCCGGCTATCAGCAGGCAGATCAAGGCAAAGTCAGCCATCCACGCAGCTTTGGCTATCTTTCGCAGGATGTGGCCCATGAGACCTCCGTGGCGGACGGAACGACCGTGCGCGATTTTATCTTCAGCAGCACCGGTCTGGACCGCGCCGCGCGCGATTACGAGGAATTGAGCGCTCGCCTGGCCGAGGCCAGCGAGGATCTGGAGGCGTTGCTCCAGCGCTTTGAGCAGGCCCAGGATGCCCTGGAACGCCTGGGTTACTACGATGCTGATGCGCGTTCCGAGCAACTGATCGCCGGCTTAAATCTTGGCGGTGTTACTCTTGATCGCCAGGTGCAAACCCTGAGTGGCGGACAAAAGACCAAACTGGCCCTGGTGCGTCTGCTTTTCCAGGCACCCGATCTCCTGTTGCTCGACGAACCGACCAACTTTCTCGATGTCGAGGCCACTGGCTGGTTAATGGAGTTTCTCGACCGCTATCGCGGCTCACTCCTGATCATTTCCCACGACCTCGATCTGCTGGACAAGAGCATTAACAAAGTGCTGCGTCTGAACGAATTTACGCATAAGCTGGAAGAGTATCGCGGCACCTATACCAATTACCTGACCATCACAGGTGATGCCCTGGCTCTGATGGAAAAAACGAAGGCTCAGCAGCAGCGCGAAATTGCTCGCCTGCGCAAAACCTCCGAAAAGCTGCGCGGCTATGGCGCCACTCGTGTCAGCCAGCGTATCGCGGTGGATAAGCGCATCGCCGAACTCGAAGCCAGCGCCCCGCAGCTTCCGCAGACCAGTCGCAAAATGAAAGTAGACTTTCCCATTCGCCAGCAGAGCGGCCAACTGGTCGTCAAAGCGGAGAAGCTCAGCAAAAAGTACGGAACCCGTGAACTCTTCCGGGGGATCAACTTTGAGGTCGAGCGAGGTCAGCGGCTTGTCCTGGTCGGGCTGAATGGCGTGGGCAAAACGACCTTGTTGCGCGCCATGCTCGGCCTGATTCCCCTTAATAGCGGTACCGTCACCATTGATGAACGCGTGCGCCTGGGGTACTACGCGCAGGAAAATGAAGGGCTCAATTACGAGAACACTGTTCTCAACGAGGCCACGGCCATCTTGCCCCAGGATACCAGGCGCGTGCGCGGCGTGCTTGGACGCTTCTTATTCAACGGCGAACGCGTTTTCCAGCAAATAGGCACGCTCAGCGGAGGGGAGAAAACGCGCCTGGCCCTGGCCAAAATGGTACTGGATGGTCCAAATCTGCTCGTTCTCGACGAGCCCACCTCGCATCTTGATGTGCTCTCGCGCAACATCATCGGCGAATCGCTTGGCCACTATCACGGTACCATCATCGCCGTCACCCATGATGTCGAGTTTGTGCGTGCTCTGCGTCCCGACACGCTGCTTCTCATGCCAGAAGGAAAGATCATTCCTTACGAAACAGAGCATGACGAACTACTCAAGCGAGCGTGAGTCAGTCGTGGTACTCATATCCAGAGCGGTATGAGTACCACGCGCACCGGGGTATATGCTCTGGAGCAATTCTTGCACGCTTCATGAATGAAGTTCCGCCAGCAGCAACAAACTGGCGAAACTTCATTCATGATCCTTTTCCCCTGACATTTTTGCCATACCGCCCCTGGTAGTTCCTCCTACGCAATCTTTTAGATTAAGTCTGACCAGTTATGAAATAGTCGTTATGCTCTATCTTTTGGCCCGGAATTTTGATAGAATGGTTATTACTCCACAATGACTGTTATCAGTAGTAATAAGGAGAGAAATCGTGAAACTATCTCCCGCTCAGGCTGCGTCAGAGAGTCCTGAAGGTTTACGTATTCAACTCTTAGGAGACTTCCAGATCTCAGTAAACTCACGGGCTATTGCCAACCAGGACTGGCCTCTGCGCAAAGCGAGAAGCCTCATGCAACTGCTGGCTCTGGCTCCCGGACATCAACGCTCAGGCGAGCAGGTTATAGAATCGCTCTGGCCAGGAACGGAGCCGGAGAAAGCACTGAATAGTTTGCATCGCACGCTCTATGTAGTTCGGCGGGTGCTTGAGCCGGAGAGAGAAAACGGAGCGGCTTCCTCATATCTCATCTGGCAAGATGATCGCCTGGTGCTTGGTCCGCCTGACTCGCTCTGGATCGATGTTGACGCCTTCGAGAGCGAATGCACGGCGGCTCGCCAGACGAAAGATCCTCATCTGTATACTTCTGCGCTGGCGCTCTATACAGGCGATTTGCTTCCTGAGCAGGGTTATGAACGCTGGGAGCGCTGGGTGTCGGAGCGCCGTGAGCAACTTCGTGCTGCCTACTTGAAACTGCTCAAAGAGGCAGCGCAGCTCTATCTGGCGCGCCGGGATATACTGCCAGCTATCGACGTGCTGGAAAACCTGACTGCCCGCGATCCCTTTCAGGAAGATATGCAGCGCGAATTGATGCGCGTTTATGCTATTTCGGGACAGCGCTACCAGGCTATCCGGCAGTATCAGCGGTTACGCAGTATTTTGCGGAAAGAGTGGCATGCCTCGCCTGAGGATGCGACTACCGCGCTTTTCCAGGAGATACGAGCGGGGCGGGTGGCATTAGATCCTCAGCATATGGTACGTCTGGAAGTGACTGTACAGCCACCGGCCCCTACCCGTGTCCTCGATAAGCATTTGACGAACCTGCCCACTCATACGGCGCCTTTTATCGGGCGGAGCCAGGAAAGTGAGCACATGCGCGATTTGCTGAAAACGACACGCTTATTAACCCTGATCGGTCCAGGGGGAAGTGGTAAAACGCGCCTGGCGGAACAGGTGGCAGGGACAGTGCTGGAGATGTATCCAGATGGCGTCTGGCTGGTCGAGCTGGCCGCGCTGATTGAAGCGGATCTGCTGCCGCAAGCCGTGGCGACTACGCTGGGTTTACAAAGCCAGGGGAAGGGTGCATGGCTGGAAACGCTTGTGCAGACATTGCAAGATAAGCAGATCCTCCTGGTGCTGGATAACTGTGAGCATCTCTTGAAAGATTGCGCGGATCTGGTCAATACCTTGCTCCAGGCCTGTCCCCGGCTGACGGTTCTGGCCACCAGCCGGCGAGCGCTGCATATTCAAGAAGAGAAAACCTGGTCAATTCCTCTGCTGCGCGTACCCGATCCTGAGCGGCTCCCTGCGTTTGACGAATTATTGAGCTATGACGCCATCCAGTTTTTTCTGGAACGAGCCAATGCCCTGCACGCCGATTTGCCCTTAACGCCCCTGAATGCGCCTGCCATTGTCCATATCTGCCATCGACTTGATGGTATTCCCCTGGCCATCGAGTTAGCCGCCAGACGCACGCAAATCGCTTCTGTCAATCAGATTATGCTCCGCCTGGACGATTGCTTTGCCGCTCTGGCGCCAGGCAAACGGGGGACACTCTCGCCACATCAGACGCTCCAGGCGGCCATAGATTGGAGCTATAAGCTGCTGACTCCCACTGAGCAACTTTTGTTCCGCCGCCTCTCAGTTTTTCATGGTGGCTGGCAACTGGAGGAGGCAGAGCAGGTGTGCAGTGACGAACCCATCAGACAGGCCGAAGTGCTGGGTCTGCTTGAAGAATTGGCCGATTGGTCGCTGATTGTCGTGGAACGAAACCAGGAGGACATACGCTATCATTTTCTGGAAATTATACGGCAGTACAGTGTCCAGCAATGCCGGGCATCAGGTGAAGAGGGCAGTTTGCGTGAGCGCCATGCATCCTGCTATTTGCACCTGGCTGAGACAGCCGAGCCTGAGTTGACGGGTCCCAATCAGGAAAGCTGGTTCGAGCGCCTGGCGTCTGAGAACGACAATCTCCGTGCAGCGTTGCGCTGGGCGTGCGAGCATAACGCGGTGTATGCGGTACGCATGGTCGCGGCCTTGTGGCGCTTCTGGCATCGGCGAGGCTATTTGAGCGAAGGCCTGGCGCACGCGCAAGAAGTGCTGGCATTGCATGTCGATGCATCTCCGAGCACCCAACTCGCACGGGCCAGGGCACTCGCCGGAAGCGGGGTACTCGTCTATTTACTGGGTGATCTGAGTCAGAGTCTGGCCCTGTATGAATCTGCCCTCGCGCTCTTTCGCCAGTTGGGAGAGAAATCGGGT
>DASZXF010001154.1:0-6893 GCA_035546055.1 Ktedonobacteraceae bacterium | reverse complement strand
ATGCTATACTAAAAAAAAGAACGCTGGACAGATCGATTGTAGGGGAGAACGACGTGAATCATTTGTATCACTATCATCTTTGCGCCTGTCTTTGCGTTCACTGAGGAAATTTTGCCCGTAACCCGGCTCTCAGTGAACGTAATGGCGTGCTGCGCCCTTCTCTTTCCACCACACCTTCTCGCACGTCCTCTCGTCTGGGTTACAGCCATAGACAACACGATCCTGATATCATCCGCCAGACAACAAAGACCAGAGGAGCTTGTTCCATGACCAGGCCAGTCTACCTGTATGACACATTGACACGCAGTAAACGCGTGTTTGAACCTTTGAATCCGCCGCGTGTGACGATCTATTCCTGCGGCCCCACGGTCTATAAGGATATCCATATTGGCAATTTGCGCACGTTTGCCATGACCGACTGGGTGCGCCGCGTGCTCGAATATAATGGCTACGATGTCTATCTGGTGCGTAACATTACTGATGTCGGCCATCTGCAAAATGATACGGAGGAGAGCGGCGAGGATAAGCTTGAGTACGAAGCGCGTGTGACTGGACGCTCGGCCTACGATATCGCGGCCCAGTTTACGCGTCAGTACGAAGAGGATTCGGCGGCGATCAATATTCTGCCGCCTCACCTGGCGCCCAGAGCCACCGAGCATATCGCTGAAATGCAGGCCATGACCAGCCAGTTGCTGGAACGCGGCCTGGCATATGAGACACATGGCAATGTATACTATGCCGTAAGGAACTTCCCTGCTTACGGCCAGCTCTCAGGCAACACGGTCGAGAGTCTGCAGGCTGGAGCTGGTGGACGCGTGCAACTGGAAATCGCCGAGGATAAACGCGCGCCGGAGGATTTCGCCCTCTGGAAACGCGGCGAGGCGAGTCGCCAGATGAACTGGGATAGTCCGTGGGGCGTGGGCTTTCCTGGCTGGCATATCGAGTGCTCGGCGATGGCGACAAAGTACCTGGGCGAGCAGTTCGATATCCACACGGGCGGCGTCGACCTGATTTTCCCCCATCACGAGGATGAGATTGCGCAAAGCCAGGGGGTGAGCGGTACCAAACCGGTCCAGTACTGGGTTCACGGGGAGTTTATCAATATCAGCAGCCGCCTCTTTAATCAGGGCGCGGAGGGCGAAGGCGATGATGAGCTCAAGATGTCACGCTCGAAAGGTAATGTTATCTTGCTCAGCCATTTGCAAGAATGGGGCTTTGAGCCGCTGGCCTTCCGCTATTCGCTGCTGACCGCCCATTATCGTTCAAAAATGAACTTTACCAGAGAGTCGCTGACCGCCGCGCAGAACGCGTTGAACAATCTGCGCGCGGACCTGGCTGAGCTGCCGGTGATGCTCTATGATACGGACGATCCCTGGTCTGACGAGGCGCTGAAGCTGCGCGAGGCCTTCCACGAGGCTATTAACGATGACATGGATCTGCCGGTGGCGCTGAGCATTGCGCGCGAGGTACCGCGCAACCAGCAGATTGAACCAGGCGAGCGCAGACGCCTGTTGCTCGATTTCGACCGCGTGCTCGGTCTGCGCCTGGATACCGTCCAGCCGCGCTCCGAGCGTACTTTCAGTCCAGAGGTGCTGGATCTGGTCAGGCGACGTGACGAGGCGCGCGCGGCGAAAAACTGGCGCGAGTCGGACAGTCTGCGCGATCAACTCAAAGCGCTGGGCTTCGAGGTTCGCGATACGCCTCGCGGCACTGAACTGGTCTAGTTCCGCTCAGTACAAGCGAAGGAGGCGATGCTATGGCATCCTGGTGGCAAAAGACGGCAGCGGCGGTGGCGGGTCTGGCCGGTCTGGCCGGCGGCGCGTATTACTTCTTTCTGCGCCGGCCACTCCCTAAAACCAATGGCACATTGCGCCTGGCTGATCTCCATGAGCCGGTCGAGATTGTAACCGACCGTTACGGCGTTCCGCACATTTACGCCCATAACGAGGATGACCTCTACCTGGCTCAGGGCTATGTCCACGCGCAGTATCGCCTCTGGCAAATGGAACTGAATCGCCGCATTGGCTCTGGTCGTCTCTCCGAGATCTTCGGTGAGCTGACGATTGAGGCCGACCGCTTCGCGCGCCGCCTGGGGATGCATCGCTCCGCCGCCGCCGATGTGCTGACCCTCACGCCGCACAGTGCGCGCATCCTGGATGCGTACACGCGCGGCGTGAATGCCTTTATCAGTAGCCAGCGCAATAACCTGCCCGTTGAGTTTACCCTGCTGCGCCTCAATCCTGAACCCTGGCAGCCCTCCGATACGCTGCAATGGGGCAAGATGATGGGCTGGAATCTGGGGGGCAACTGGGAAACCGAGATTGTACGCGCTCGCCTGGTGGCGAAACTAGGCCCGGAACGCGCCGCGCTCCTGGAAACCGGCTACGAACCTGAACAACCGCTGATCATCCCGCCCGGCGTAGCCTACGCCGGCGCGAATCTGGGCATACTGGAGCAGTACACCGCGCTGAAGCAACTGAGCGGCTTCGGTCTGCTGGGGGGCAGCAACAACTGGGTGGTAGACGGCACGATGACGACAACTGGCAAGCCTCTGCTCTGCAATGATCCGCACCTGGGGCAGGCTGTGCCCTCCGTCTGGTTTGAGTGTCATCTGGTGGCCGGCGACCACGATGTAGTGGGGGCCAGTTTCCCCGGCGTCCCCGGCATTATCATCGGCCATAACCGGCACGTGGCCTGGGGCGTGACCAATGCTGTCTCCGATGTTCAGGATCTCTACATCGAAAAGTTCAATCCAGAAAATCCCCATCAGTACGAGTTTATGGGTCGCTGGCAAGAGGCCGAGGTCTATCGCGAAGAGATTACGGTCAGGGGTCGCCAGGAACCGATCATTGAGGAGGTGCGCGTCACCTGCCACGGTCCAATCCTGACCAGTATCCAGGGCCAGACCAGTGCGCACAATGGCGATCAGCCGACAGAATTGCCCCTGGCGCTGCGCTGGACCGGCCTGGAACACCACAGCATCGTCGACGCGATTGAAAAAATGGCGCTGGCCACCAATATCGATGAGTTCCGCTCCGCTCTACGCTACTGGGATGTGCCGGCGCAAAATTTCGTCTTCGCCGATGTGCAGGGGAATATTGGCTACCTGATGGCGGGAGCGATCCCCATTCGGGCGCGAGGTCAGGCAATTCTGCCTTCTCCTGGCTGGAACGGCGAATACGAATGGACCGGCCTGATTCCCTTTGAGGAACTGCCGCAAACCACCAATCCATCCCAGCACTTTATCGTCACGGCCAATAACCGCGTGATCGATGATGCCTATCCCTACTACATCACGCATGAGTGGCTCAATGGCTATCGCGCTCAGCGTATTCGCGATCTCCTGACCAGCAAAGGCAAGCTCGCGCCGGCGGACATGGCGCAGATCCAGGCCGATCAATATTCGCTGCCCGCCGAGGCTATCGTACCTCATATCCTGAGCGTTGCTCCGCGCACGCAACTGGCGGTCCAGGTCCAGGAAATTCTGCGCACCTGGAATCATGTGCTCGCGCCGACCAGCGCCGGAGCAGCCATCTTCACCACGTTTCTGCGCAAACTGGAGTACATCGTCTTCGAGTCTATTCTCGGCGACGATGAGGAACTGCTCAAAAGCTACCTGGGCGTTGGTTCAACCCTCCTGTCCATCACCAACGGCTATACCAGCCGCAATAAACCAATGCTGATTCGCCTGCTCAACACCCAGGACGAGAGCTGGTTCGCCAACTCCGCGCTCCCCAACGGACCGCGCACCTGGACAGAAGCGCTGCTCAGCGCCTTTGAGGCTACCCTTGATGAGCTCCAGGAAAAACTGGGCCATGATCCCGCACGCTGGCAATATGGCCAGATCCACAAAATGACCTATGCGCATCCCCTGGGCCGCGTCAAAGCGCTGGAAAGGATCTTTAATCGCGGCCCCTATCCTGTGGGCGGCGATATCGACACCGTAAACATGGGCGCGGTCTCGCCAGCCGAACCGGAAACAGTTATCACGGTGCCCTCATTCCGCCAGATTGCCAATCTCGCCAACCTCGCGGAATCGCTCTCCATGCACGCGCCTGGCCAGTCGGGCCATCCCGGCAGCAAGCACTACGACGATTTCATCAAACCCTGGCTGCGCGTCGAGCATCACCCCATGCTTTTCGACCATGAGGTGATCGACGAGCAGGCTGTCGGCAAACTGAAGCTGGTGCCATGAGCCAGGCTGGCCAGTTATAGCCAGTGAAAGCGCGCGTACAGAAATTTGATGATTTCTTGACCTTTGCGTGCTACAATACTCCTCAAGCTTACAGTTATAGATACCACCTGGCTGCATGACAGCGGCGTTTCCAGTTGGCGCGGACTTCATATGTATCTCATTTTGCTCTGCTACAATCATAGCATCACGCCATCTGTGTTTCGCCAGGAGAAGGATATCGCGATACGCGTGTGAAAGCGCATTGATGGCCGACTCGCCGGTTTCCCGGCCACGATAGCGGTGGCATTACATCCATAGAGAAAGATTATATGAAAGAGAAGTTGAGCGGCACAGGCCCATTCTGGAATACCTGGATTTTCGTCCCGCTGCGCCTGTTTCTGGGTGCGACCTTTCTGTACGCAGGTTTGCAAAAGCTGACGGACCCGCAGTACGCGAATCCGTCAGCGCGCGGCTATATCGGACACCAGATCAGCGCGTTCGCCAATGGTTCGCCGCTGCACGACTGGTTGGTAACGGTGGCGGTGCCTCATGCGCTTCTCTTCGGCGTCCTGGTGGAATTTGGCGAACTGGCCATCGGGCTGGCCGTCCTGCTGGGCTTTATGCTGCGCATAGCCTCGCTGGCTGGCCTGTTCGTTAACCTGGTCTTTTTTCTTTCCGCCGATTGGCACATCTCTCCCTATTTTTATGGCTCAGATATTGTCTTCGTCTTCTGCTGGCTGACCCTGTTCCTGGCCGGACCCGCGCACCAGGCGCTGCCGGCCCTGGATACTTCGCTGGTCAGATGGCTGCTCAGTCGCACGCCGGTCAAGCAGTGGTCCCGCATGGCGCGGGCGTGCTGGGTGATCTTTGGCGTTCAGCCTGACCAGGCGCTCATCTCTCCAGCCCAAAAGCCAGGACAGGGACAGACCGCCAGACAGTTTCGCGCGCAGCAAACTGCATCTGGCTATCATGCCTGGCAGCTTCAACAGTTGCGCCAGGAGAGCAGGCGCAATTTTGTCTTTGGCTCGCTGAGCGGCGGCGCGGTTATGCTGGCGCTGGCCTTGCTTGCTCAGGCCTTCCACCTCTGGTCCGGCAGTTCTCCCGATAGCAAGGCCGGCCTGGCTGGTTCGGGGAGTAACGGTACCTCCGGCGTCACGCCTACCCTGGGTTCACCCGCCGCCACAGAGTCGCCGGGCAGTATCGCGGTCAATGGGATCATCGCGCAGGCGAACGCGGTACCAGTGAATAGCGCGACGACCTTTACGCTGGCCTCCAATGGCGATCCTGCCATCCTCATTCATCTCAACAGCGGTACATTTGTGGCCTTTGACGCTACCTGCACACACGCAGGCTGCCCGGTCGATTATGATCCCACCAGCCAGCAACTCGTCTGTCCCTGCCACGGCGCGAGTTTCGATCCCGCCAGGGCAGCGGCTGTTATCGATGGTCCCGCGCAGACCCCGCTCATCAGCCTGCCCATCAAAGTTGATCAGAGCACAGGCGCTATTTCTTTAAGCTCATAGGCTGCCAGGATGAGTTTGCTGGCTCTGCTGCGCCGCTTCGCGCTTCTCGCACAGAGTCAGGTAGGAAACGAGATTCAGTCCAATAGCCATAACCAGCACCAGCAGAACACCATCCAGGCCATTCGCGCCCTCGATCATCATCCAGCAAGCGACAGGCGTCAGGAGTCCCGTCACCACGGCAAACACCAGCCGCTTGACAACACCTTTGCGTTTCGGCCTCGCTATCGAGCGGCTCAGGAATAAGCAAATGATTGTATCGAGGCAGCTAACCCCAAAAAAAGCGAAAAACAGGTGCAGATTGAGCAGATCTGGCCAGACGCCGGGCGAGTATGTCAGGAAGATGGCCGCGCAAATCAGCGCCAGAATGGGCAGGGAAACCAGTACAACGATCCATTGCCTGAGCAGACGTTTTTTATTTTTCTGCGCTTGCAGGGGCGGTGCGATCTTTTCACCTGCGTCGATGCGCCTGCTGCTTGCATAATCACTATATTCCTGTGAGGGACGCTCATATTCCTGTTCAGAGCGTTGAGAAGAGGGAAAGTCAGAAAATGCATATTGCATGGGCCTGAACTCCTTAGTTGTTCATATACATAAGTTCATAAGCAAAATCGTTTTTCCGGCCAGGTATCCACAAGAATTATAACATCTCTCTATCAGCCTCTTCAGGCTTTTCTTCGGCTCGAACAGGGTTTCTCACCAGTGGTTTGCCAGCGACGGCGGCGAGAAGCACGAGGAGAGAAAGAGGCGGGACACCCGCACCCGGCAGGGACGCTGCGCTCCCTGCCCCCTCGCTGGTGAGAGCCCTGGCTTGACTTGTGAGTAACCCTGTCGGCTCGAACGGCGCCTCTCAGAAAAGACAGACAGGGCAGGCTGGAAGTTCATTTTCAGCCTGTCCTGTCTGTCCTGCTATCTATGCAGTTTCTCCACACACGCTCAGGTCAATCCGATGCCCAGGACACCCAGGACGCGCAGGTAATGGTTGCCCTGAACGAGAATAGCCAGGGCATTATTCTGCGTGTCCAGCACGTAGAGCGAGCCATCGCCGTAGAGGATAATGGTATGGCTGTTCAGCCAGGGACCGAGCTCGATCATTCTGGCGGTGGAAAGGGCTGCGAGTTGCGGCGTGCCAACCTGGATGTGATCGCCCGAGCCGGTAATCTGCACAGTCCACAGAGCGCTATGGCGATCATAGGGCG
>DASZXF010001153.1:0-3392 GCA_035546055.1 Ktedonobacteraceae bacterium | reverse complement strand
GGGCGCGCCCATCGTCCCGCACCTTCCTTCTATCTATGCGAGGCACTCGTTTCAGGCTGTCGATAGAGTAAATGGGCCAGCAGTAAAACAAATCCCGGTCCGGGCGCGTTCTTTAGAACGGTGGCCCATTTGGTCATGCATATATACTGTATATAGGAGGGTCAACATACCGCGCGGCAAAAAAAAGACGCCGGTAACGGCCCATCGGAACATACCGTTTGTAACCTTTTTGGGCAAAAATCACATATACCTGGTAGAGAATGAGAACGGCTCCTTCTCTCGCCAGGGTTGTGAACTGTCTCGGCGGTGAGAAATTCAGCGGCCAACGATGGAACCCGACAGGGCTTCGTTTCGTATATATGACATACAATAGTGTGTGCTGATATCTCATGAAACCAATGAGCAAGTGAAACAGTTCACAAAAAGAGCGTTATTTGGTAGATAGCCGAGGCCCACGTTTCCGCTTACACTTTTGTTTGTAGGAAATAGGAATATGTGGTAGGGTTGGGGCGTTTATCTGATACAAACAAAAAGTTACTGTATTTTCAACAGTGCAGGCCACGATCTTTTCAGTCAGCAAACAAGGCTGACGAGATACGAACCCGCCGAATAAATACTATCTTTAAAAAGCGGAAAAAAAAGCCAGGGATACCCGTCTTATGAAGGTGGAGGAACAAATGATGAAGAATCCGCAAACGCAGTCCGAACAGGCATTCGCCAACGGACACGCCGTCGAAACAGAGGCAAGCGAAGGAGAAACACTGGCCCGCCTGGGCTTTACTGACGATGAGATTATTTCTCTGCTCTGGCTGCGCCAGTGGTATCAACACGGCGGCAGCGACCGCGTGGAAATTGTACGCAACCTGGAAATGCTCAAGGAACAGGTCTCGCAAGGCCAGCTCGATCTCTAATTCGTATTTCGCAGCCATCACACGCGCGCAGTTCCTTTAGTGTCCAACAAAATAGAGATATAAATGCATCAACATAATTTCATCCGAGATTGGCCTGGTCAGATCTGCCCTGGTCAATCTCGGACGTTTTTTGGCGATGGTCGCCGGGCTGATGATGTTGCATTCTTCCCCTGATCGTAGTAAAACATAACCATAACCGGCCCTCGTGCGTACATATACCGGATATTATAAACCCGCGATTCGCCCGCTTATACCAGCGGTTCGTTTGAGCATATAGACAGGTGTGGAGCGCCCACAAGCACGCGCGAGTAGGTGCGCTGAGAACCTTCTAGTTACGAAAAAAGAACAGGAATCCTATGCGCATTATTCTCTATCTCGGTAAAGGCGGCGTTGGCAAAACGACGATTTCAGCCGCGACAGCGGTACGCTCTGCCGCCCTGGGCAAACGCACTCTGGTGGTCAGTACAGACCTGGCCCATAGTCTGGCTGACTGTTTCACGACCTCTTTGACCTCGGAACCTAAAGAACTGGCGCCGAATCTGTGGGCGCAGGAGGTCAACGCGCTGGATGAGATGCGCCACACCTGGGATAAACTCCAGGGCAAGGTCGGCGAGTTGCTGAAACAGCGTGGAGTGAACGAGGTGATGGCCGAGGAACTGGCCCTGGTGCCCGGCATGGATGAAATTGTGAGCCTGCTCAACATTTATCGCAACGCGCGCGATGGCGACTTCGAGGTGGTGGTCATCGACGCGGCCCCGACCGGCGAAACGGTGCGCCTGCTGAGTATGCCCGATACCTTCCAGTGGTATGTCGCTCGCCTGGGCGGTCTGAACCTGAAAAGTACGGCGCTGAACCTGGTGGCTCGCCCCTTTATCAAGGCTTTCCTGCCCTCCGGCGAGGTGCTGGACGCGGTGAAACAGTTGAGCGAGCGTGTGAAAACGCTGCGCGATGTGCTGAGCGATCCCAACATCAGTTCATACCGGCCCGTGGTCAATCCCGAACGCATGGTGATTAAAGAGGCTCTGCGCGCCGAAACCTACCTGGCGCTGTTTGGCTATCCCATCGATGGCGTGATCTGCAACCGCGTGCTCCCGCCAGAGGACTACCAGGATGCCTTTATGCAGGAGATGTTCCGCGCGCAAGAAAAATTGCGCAAGCAGATTCACTCGACTTTCGCGCCGCTGCCCGTCTGGGAAGTGCCCTACCGCTCACGCGAAATCCTGGGTGTGGAGCGTCTCGGCGAACTGGCCGAACAGGTCTTCGGCGATGCCGACCCGACCCGAATTTTCCACCAGGGTCCGGTACAGGAGATTAAACGCGAGGGCGACCACTACGTACTGCGCCTGCCCCTGCCGCACGTCGAGATGGATAAGGTGGTGATGACCAAAAAAGGCGATGAGATGATCGTGGAAATCGGCAATTTTAAACGCGACATCACGCTGCCGTCCGTCCTGACCAACCACGAGGCCGTGCGCGCTCGCTTTGTCGATAAAGCCCTGGAAATCCATTTCGCCGCCCCCGACGCGGAAATTTCCGCCTGATCTCTCCACCATCTCTATCAATTATTATGAAGGTGGGACGACAACGCGCGTGTTGCCGTCCCACCTTCCTCTTCTTTGAAATGAGGGCGCCGGGCAATTACAGAAAGCGCCGAATAAACATCAGGGATAACTCATAGAGAGTGTTGATATAGAAAATCTGATCTTGACACTTCTGCCCACCACCCACTATAGTAGGGGGACTGGAATATGACGCGAAAAAAAGAAGATTACTATAAAGATCTGTAAATATGCCAAACACAACGACGATCACGGCTCATATCGAGCGGGCACGCAAGGTTTTACAATATGAACAGCGCAGTAACCACCAGGATAAGATTGTGCAGGGCGGATTGGAGCTGTTTGCCTCACGCTGGGCAGAGGACTTCAGTACAGCCCGCAAAGAGGCCGGACTGGACCTGCGCCCCCTCCATCGCCTGATGGAACACCTGGAGGGCTATCGTCAACAAGATCCTCTCCAGCGCTCGACCAATATACGCGCGGCCCTGAGTATTCTGGATGAGATGGAACATGGCGGCGCTTCTGAGGCGCTTCCCGCCGCCAGCACAACGGTCACGCAGTCCGAGCAGCGCGCAGCGCGCGGCAGCGCTCACACCGCCAGTACGCCGGTCGCGGCACCCGCTCAATCCGGTCAGAAGTCTGCCCGCAGCGCGCCCGCCGCTCACGTGGCCCCGCAGATAGCCACACCGCCGGAAGTCCCCAAAGTCGCGCCCGATCTGAAAACGCTATCCGCCAAACCCGCCGCGCAGCCGACACACGAGGAAGATCCGCTTCACCTGGACCGCAACATATCGGCAGGCCACGCTTCCCTGACTTTGCTCAGAGCGGAAATCACGGCAGTACCGGGCGTCGGCACCGCCGTGGCGGCGAAGTTGCACAGCCTGGGACTGCGCACCATGCGCGATCTGCTTTTCTATTTCCC
>DASZXF010001152.1:0-2842 GCA_035546055.1 Ktedonobacteraceae bacterium | reverse complement strand
GAGAAGCAAGCCGCTGCTGCTTGCTTCTCACCTGAGAAAGAGAGCTGCTGCTTCAGCAACCGTATGTATTCACAGGACGCTTCTTGCTGGCGTCAAGCGGGGACGGGGATAACGCCGATGGAGAAACGCACGAAGTCGTCGGTGTAGCCGAAGCCGGAGCCGGGGACGCCAGCGATGCCGGTTTTCTCGAAGAGGGAGAAGGCGTCTTCGCCGGGACGGAGCTGGCTCCAGTTGTAAACGGTGGTATCGTCGCCCAGGTAAATTTGCTGGAAGAGATGGTGCTGGTCGTCGAGGTGACGGAGCTGGCGGGCCAGGCGGTTGCGGCGCAGACGATAGAAGGCGCGCAGCTTTTCGCCGAGCCAGGGCCGCTGCTCAATCAGACGCAGGTAGGCCATGAAGCACAGTTGCCAGTCGGCGGGCAGAGAGGCCACGCTGTTCGCCCAGGCAGGCGCGAGGAGAGCCGCCAGTTGAGGATCGCCCATCGTGACCCAGCCAAAGCGATTGCCGGTCAGGGTATGGGTTTTGGAGAGGCTGTGAACGCAGATCGTATGTCGCCATACCTCCGCGTCGTTCAATGTCTCCATGCGGGCCTGGTCCTCGGCGGGTTTACCCGTTCCTATATAAGCAAGATCGGCCAGCAGCCAGATGGCGCGTCCGGCCTGCCAGTAAGTACGCAGCACCGCATACAGCGCGCGCAGTTCGCCGGGTGTATAGGCAAACGTACTGGGGTTGCTGCTCAGACTCAGATAAAGCAGGCGGATCTCAGGAGAACGGCGTAAAAGCTCATCCAGCTGTGCCGGTGTCAGCTTAAAGCAACTGGCGGCGGAGGTCTGGAAGCGCAGCAAGCGATAGCCGTGAGTCAGCGCCTGCGCCTCCGGGGTACCAAAGCCCGGTTCCGGGCAGAGCATACACGGTGAATCGCGCAATGTTTCACGTGAAACATTGGCCAGACCGCGCAGCACCTTGTCGAGTCCATCCATCGCCCCCAGGCTGAGATAGACCTGATCGGGCGTGACGTTCAATCCCCAGGCGTGTGAACGTTCGCCCAGTTGTGCGCGCAAAACCACGTTGCCCACGGCCTTGATATCATAGATGCGCAGATCGATGCCCTGGCGCAACAGTTCGCGCTCAATCTCCTGCATCTGCGCGCGCAACCACAGGTACGTCTCGCCCGTCGCCACATAGCCCGCCAGTTGTTCGCCCGGCAGAGCCACGCCCAGTTCATCCGCCAGCATGCGATAATCGCCAGGACCACCCGGCTCGCCCTCGCACTCCGTAATCAGGCGCACATTGACATCGCCAATCGTGCGATTGACAATTTCCGAGCTGATAACCTGCGGGTCCAGGTCCAGTTCGCGGCAGCGGCGTTCCAGTTCATTGACCAGGGCGGCCATCACGCGAATCGGACCCGCCCCTTCCTGGAGAACGGGACGATAGCGCTGGATCAACTCGCGGCGCAACTGGTGAAGGGTAACGCGTTGTTCTTGCAATGTAGAAACTGCAGAGGTGGCAAGGTCAGAAGGATTATGAGTTTGCATCGTCATACCATTTCACTCCCGTGCTTTCATAGCACCACACAAACGGCTGTAGCGTCGTCTTCATTGACTGGCTATACACAGGCAGTGTAGCATATAGAAGCAAGGTGAAACAAGAGAAGAGAATGTTTCGGGTGAGATTCATCTTTTTGCCAGAAGGGGCGAGAAACACACCAGGGCCATGCCTCTGACGTGCGCCTTCACAAAAACGTGAGTCGCCCCCGTATGTTTCACGTGAAACATCGCGAGAGGAGGCCGGGTTTATGTTTGAGAACAGGCGGGTTGTGATTACTGGCGCGGGCCGGGGCATTGGTCGGGAGATGGCCCTGGCTTTTGCCGAACAGGGCGCGGACGTACTGGTGCATTACGGACAGGCGCGCCAGGAGGCGGAGGAAGTGGCGGCGAGGATCAAGGCGGGCGGTAGACAGGTCTGGCTGGTGCAGGCCGACCTGGCACGCAAAGAGGAGGCGCTGCGCCTGGTCGAGCAGGCGCGCACCCTGCTGGGCGAGATTGACGTATGGATCAATAACGCCGGAGCCAGCGCAAATACCTCCGAGGCGGGGGAACTGGACGAAATCGCCCGCTTCGAGCGTATGCTGGCCGTGGATGTCCTGGCCGCGTGGATCTGCGCGCGTGGGGCGGCTGATTTTCTGGTCGAGGGCGGCAGCATCCTGAACATCGGCTGGAATCACGCCCTGGACGGTGCGCCGGGTTTCGTCAGTCAGCTCTACGGCGCCAGCAAAGGCGCGATCATCTCGCTCACGCGCAGCCTGGCGCAAACCTACGCGCCGCGTCTGCGCGTCAACTGCCTGGTCCCCGGCTGGGTAGAAAACGCCTGGTCGCTCAGTCGCAGCGAAAGCTTTCGTCAGCGTATCGCCGCGCAGATCCCCCTGAACCGCTGGGGCACCGCCGGCGATCTCGTTTCCGCCGCCCTTTTTCTCTGCTCGCCCGCCGCCTCCTTCATCACCGGTCAGGTGCTCCTGGTCGACGGCGGCGAAGTCATGCACTGAAAGCGGGCCAATGTTTCACGTGAAACATTGGCCGCTGAGGACGTACAATAAAGGATACCGTTGGAAAATCCATTGGGAGAACCCTTCTCCATTCTTTTCCAGGGATATCCATAAACAGAATGTTTCACGTGAAACATCCCCGCGCCGAAAAAGAGGTTGATTGCCATATTACACACAGGGCAGCAGCGCCTCTTCAGAAAGGAACGGTATCATGTCAGATCTCGACGAAATATCCGCCCTTGAACGCTATGGGCATAATCTGACCATCCTGGCCCGGCAAGGCGCATTCCAGCCGCT
>DASZXF010001151.1:0-1516 GCA_035546055.1 Ktedonobacteraceae bacterium | reverse complement strand
ACTGGCTTTGCCTATGGGCTGGACATGACCGGGGCCATGCTGGAACTCGCGGAGCGCAACCGGCGCGAAGCAGGTATCGAAAACGTCAGCTTCTTAAAGGGCATCATCGAAGCGATTCCTCTGCCGGAGAACAGTGTCGATGTCGTCATCTCGAACTGCGTCATCAATCTGTCGGCGGACAAAGGCCAGGTCTTGCGCGAAGCCTATCGCGTGCTGACGCCCGGCGGACGTTTCGCCGTCGCCGATATTGTCGTTCAGGGAAGCCTCCCGCCCGCGTTGCGCCGCGATATGGAGGCCTGGGCCGGCTGCGTGGCCGGCGCACTCGCCGAGGATACCTATCGCTCCCTGTTGCGAGACGCGGGCTTTGTTGAGATTGAAGTCGAAGTAACCAGGCGGTATTCCCTGGATGACCTCGCGGCCAGCGGCGCCAGCGCCTCGCTGGCGGAACTCTCCCCACAGGAACGCCGCGAAGCTGACGGGCGCTTCGTCAGCGCTTTTATCCGAGCGCGCAAACCGGCATAGACATAGCATGTGATATCAGTCCTCCCCAATGTTTCCAGCACCGCCAGGCGCGTTTCCCCTCCCCACCCAGGGGAAATGATGAGATTTGGCGAGCGCGCAGCGCTCGCCAAATCTCATCCAAAAAGAGGGGGCGGGGCGCATCCAGCGCTTGAGGCCGCCTCAGAAAAAGTGGGGAGGACTCATGTGGATACCAGGCTGGCCGCTCAGCAGTTATACGCGCCGCCGGACTTTCGGGACGGCTACCATTCCTGGTATCGTGAGCAGGCGCCGTAGCCTTCTGCCTGCTCACGGCGTCTCTTTTTGCGCCTGCGCTGCGTGCATAGAGTAGGAGCGGGTTGCGGAGGTTGGCTCATACAGATCTGTTGATTGCGGAAAGCAGAAAAACGCAGGTACCAGGCGGAAGGAGAGCAACATGGAAAGGCCCAGGGACGCTCACATCGACGACGAGCATATGCATGTAATTACCATTTCGCGCGAATACGGCAGCGGCGGCGGAGAAATTGCCATGCGGCTGGCGAAGGCGCTTGGTTGGAGACTGATCGATCACGAGGCAGTGGTCCAGGTTGCTCAAGAACTGGGAATCAGCGTGACCGAGGCCGAGGCTCAGGATGAATATGTGGAGAGTCTGGGTATGCGCCTTCTGAACGGTTTGAGCATGATGCAGCCTCCCATGTCCAACGCCCCGCACACGCCGTATATTTCCGATGAGCGCGCATATCATGAAGCATTGCGCCGGGTAGTTGAGCAGGCTCTGGCTACGCATCAGGTAGTCATGGTGGGACGCGGCTCGCAAATGCTGCTGCGAGAGCGGCGCGACATTCTGCATGTGCGCATCATCGCCCCTCTTGAAGAGCGCATTGCCTATGTCATGCAGCGCGAGGGCTTGAGCCGCGAAAGCGCCGAGTCCCGTATTCGCTACAAGGATGGTGGACGCGAGCGGTATCTCCAGACCCAGTACCGCCGTCACCCGTCCGATCCCCTGCTCTACGATCTG
>DASZXF010001150.1:0-1503 GCA_035546055.1 Ktedonobacteraceae bacterium | reverse complement strand
CGTCCACTCTCCATGGTCCAGTTGATGCGCAATGGAGAGAGCTTCCTCCAGAGTACGCTTTGCCTGTTCATACTTTTGCTGAAAGGAATAGAGCGCGCCCAGATTGCACAGGCTTCCGCACAGCTTTTCACGGTGCCCCAGCTGGCGAGCCAGTTCGACAAACTCCAGCTGATAGCCCTCCGCCTGCCCATACTTTCCCTGTTCGGCAGTTGAGGAACATAGATTATTGAGAATTTGAAAGAGGGATTCCTGCTGGCCGGTCTGGCGAATGAGTTCAAGTGCCTCTATGAGATACGCCTCTCCCTCGGCGAAATTGCCCCTTTCGTTGGCCATGGCCCCCCTACTGCCCAGAACACGTATCAGAATAGCACTGTCCTGCGTCCAACGAGCAATGCTCAAGGCCTCCTGAAGCTTCTCCTCAGCCTGCTCGTAGTTGCCGATCCGAACATTGCACGCTCCCTGCACTGCGAGCAAAACGCCGATATCACGCGTTATACCGCTCTCGCGCGCCAGCTGCAGCGCCTCTTCATAGCAGATCTGCGCTCTGGCCAGGTCATTACGCAGTTCGGCAATCCTCCCGGACATAAAGCGCATCTGTCCACGCGTCGAGGCGTCCGCCGATTCCCAGCAGTGCTCCACCAGCCGCAAATAGTGCTCTGCCAGTTCATACAAGCCGCGCGCTTCGAGAAAGGCATAACCATGCTTGAGACCACGCATGAGTTCAGCACACTGGTGATGGGTAAAAGCAGTGTCCAGGGCGGTCAGAAGCTTCGTCCTTTCCCGGTCGAGGGCGTCATAATCTCTCTGATGCTTCTCGATGTAAGAGACAAAATACGCAATGAAGCGCTGGTACGGCGCGGAATCAAACAGGGCAGAGCGCGCATAATCGGCAATCGTTTGATGCAGGGTGTAGCGACCCGCGCGGCCCTCCAGTAAACCGGCATCGCTCAGTGCGTCCAGCGTCTCCTCCGTCGTGGCGGCTACGGCCAGCGCGGCTTCCTCTGAAAAGGTGTCAGGCTTGGGAGGAAAGACCGGGAGCGCCTGCAGAACTCTACGAGCCTCCTCGTCTAATTGCTGGTTGCTGACCGCGATAACGGTCTGCAATGAGACAGGGCTCTGCGCCGGGAGAGCCGGGGAGCGGCCAAGCAGAGCTTGCGGAACCGACAGTTTCAGGCGCGTTTCGGCATCGCACAGGCGCTCAAGAGCAGCGCGCGCACGCCTCGGCTGGTGACTATGGGTCTGGGTGAGCAGATAGCGTCCCATCAATGTGAGGGCCAGAGGCAGGCCACCGACGGCATGCACCAGGCCGTTGAGCGCTTCGGGCTCATCCTGAGCCAGATAGGGGAGCATCTGGCTCAGCAAGGCCATACTTTGACCTTCATTCAGTTCCTCCAGAGCTATCACTTCATCCGTGGCAAACTGCATGGCAATTTGCGGAAAACGCGTTGTCACCACATACACGCAGGCCGGCCCGCCGATCTTGAAGGCCAGCAGATCCTCCAG
>DASZXF010001149.1:0-2925 GCA_035546055.1 Ktedonobacteraceae bacterium | reverse complement strand
GCGTTAAACTGACCGCGCATTTTGGCGTTATTGGTGTTAAAGTTGGCGCTGCCATCCATGGCCAGAATCTCCCCGTTGTAGGGGTCCATGACCACCGTTGCCGCGTTATTCACGTTATGCGACTTATACAACGGCCCGGCGCAGCCCAGATATTGCGAGCAGGATTCCTGATAGAGATGGTAGTATTCGACCTGCTCCACTTTTTGCTCAACATTGAGATCGAGCGTCGTGTAAATGTTATAGCCACCGTTGTAGAGAGCCTGCGCGCCCAGCATCGGCACCAGAATCTGATCCACCAGATAGCGCACAAAATGAGGCGCCTTGATCATGCCAGGATTGACATACGACTTGAATTTGAAATCCGCCATCTCCTTTTCCGCCTGCGTCCGCTGCTGCGCGGTAATCATTCCCATCTCGACCATCGAATTCAGCACCGTCTGCTGACGTTTCAGCGCGGCTGGCTTGTTGACAATGGGATCGTAGTACGACGGCAGTTGAGGCAGACCGGCCAGCAGCGAGGCCTGCGCCAGATCAAGTTGAGCCACAGCGGGGATGCAGTGAGTATTCGTGCATTTGGGTTGCAAACCAAAGAAGTCCTGCGCGGCAGCCTCGGCGCCATAGTTCAGTTCCCCGTAGAAGATCGCGTTCAGGTACATCTCCATGATCTTCCACTTGGGCATCTGCTGAGTCAGCCCGTAGGACAGAATCGCCTCTTCCAGCTTGACCTGCAAGACACGCGGATCATCTGGAAAGAGCTGGCGTTTAATCAACTGCTGGGTAATCGTACTCGCGCCTTCGACCGTTTGCTGGCTCTGGTAATTGGCAAGAGCGGCGCGCAGAATACCCTGGAGGTCCACGCCGCCATTAGTCCAGAACGTATGATCCTCAGCCGCCACAGTGGCGTTAATCAAATTCTCGGAAATATCGTTGTAATTGACGTAGGTGCGCCGTCCATAGTCAGGATCGTTGATTTCATACAACAGCGTCCCGTTGCGATCATAGATGCGCGTGGTCTGAAAGGTCGTGTGATTGGCGATATTGTTCAGCGCGGGAAGTTGAGCCTGGTAATAGGCAAACGCTGTGCCCAGTCCGCCTGAAATCAGCAGCACGAAGCCCAGCAAGATTGCCGCCAGCACATTGGCCAGCCGCGCAGCCGCTCGCCTGTGAATGCGCTTGCGCCGCTTGAGGCGATCATACACCAGGCGACGATTAAAAGGAGAGCGTACAGCGTGCTCTTTCTCCACGGGAGGAAGAACAGGCCCGTACTGCCCGGTCAGCGTCGGCTGATCCGCCAGAGACCTGCTCGGAAGGCGCATGTGCTCGAAGTCAGGCGTTGTTTGAGCGTGATTCTCACCCGTCTGCCCCTGGCCGGGTGGCGGAAATCCTTGCTGTGTCCCATCTTCACGCTGTTCTTCGTTGAAATGATCCATAAGCACCTGTACTCCTGCTCAAAATATGGACCTGCCGGCCCGCTCCGAGAAAGCCGTCTCTTTCGCCCTCACCCCGTCTTTCTGACGCCAGTTTCTCCCGATCTGGCTCCCTTTTCAACACACAGTCCCGCCAGGTTGCATTTCATACCTGGCCATCTTTCTTATTATAACCCCGTCACGTAGAGGTATCCCATGTTTTATTGATAAAGTTGTACTAATGTATCCTATCCTGTCGCCAATCTTAACCAGGTATTCGCCCCTGGATGCTGAAGCTGACCACCAGGGCTGTCCCAATGGTGTCACATGCGGGATGACTGATGAAGGAATGACGCAAAGGAAGATTAGCGCCAGAGCAGGAGATCGTCATTGCCGGGGATGGCAGACGCGCTGCCTTCCTGGTCGCGTTTGCGCCACTCGCAGCGGACATCTCCGCTGGTCAGAAGATCGGTGATGATCTGGTCGTATTCTGCAAGGGTGTGCTGGCCAAAGTGTTTAAGCAGCAATTGCAGACGCAGATCGGGCCAGCGCCGCACGCGCTGACCGCTGCCCAGAGTCAGCGCCTCCCGCATCAGGGCAGATTTGCGGCTGGCGGCCTGTTCCGCGCGCTGGCGGCTGAACCATTCTTCAGTTAAAACACCCTGCTGGCTCTCGATGTGCAACTGGCGGACGCGCTTACACACGGCATCGTTCAGGCAAAAGAGGCTATCCTGGCGGCGGGTGGCGAAGAGCAGCGAGTAGGGAGCGGTTTCCACCAGGGCGGGTCCGCTGCGCACAGGGAAGGCCAGTTGCTGGACGCTGAGAAAATGCGGACGCATACTCTCGGCGAAAAGTTCAATCAGACCATCGACCACGCGCTGGCTGTTCTCTTCACTGGAGGCCAGCAGACTCTTCCAGCGGTCGCTGCGCAACAGATTGGTCAGGGCGGCAGCACCTTCGGGTGTGCGCAGGGTTGGCAGCAGACGCGTCTCCATCTGTTTATGGGAAAGCCAGAGAAACAACTCGGTCGGAGCTGTGCGCTGATAGAGCGGAGCGAGATCGGCATAGCGAAAAAGGCCGTCTTTGAGGGGATTGAGCAGAAAGACTGCCGCGCTCTGCTCCAGGCTGGCGAGCAGCGTGGGGACCAGTTCTGGCCAGGGGGCAGCCAGCAGACCGCCATTTTTAGGCAGGGACAGCGCAGGACTGGCGCCATTGCGCGTCTGCCCGGCCTCCTGTTTGTGCGCCGGTACCTTGCGCTTGCCGCGTACTTCGTCGAGCGCGAGGCCATAGAGCGTGATTGGACGCGGGAAACGGGCGAGCTGTTGCGCTGTTTCGCTGGCCAGTTGCAGCGCCAGCGGTAATTCCGCGTCTGCGGCCTTTTGTCGGCCTCGTTTGTCCACCGCCGCCAGAGGAGCAGGCGTCAGCAGGCCCGGAAAATGCGCGCGCGGATATCCCAACCCGTCCAGCCAGTAACAGCGCTGGAAGATACGGGTCGCGCTCAGGGAAGCCCCATAGGGCA
>DASZXF010001148.1:0-5163 GCA_035546055.1 Ktedonobacteraceae bacterium | reverse complement strand
GGGACGGAGGAACAGAAGTGCTGGCTCTTCCCGCTGATTTGACGGTGCAGGCTGAGATTGAAGATGGCGTAAAGCAGATCCTTGCAAGGTATGGCTGTCTTCACATTCTTGTACACAATGCTGGTGGCGCAAAAGGTCAGGATATTTTCGATACGCGCGATGAAGACTGGCATGCCGCGCTGGCGCTGAATGTGACCGCGTTGAGCCACCTGGCGCGGCTGGTGGGTCCCGTCATGAGCCAGCAAGGTGGCGGGCGCATTATTGCTATCTCTTCCATTTTTGGCCGGGAAGCTGGCGGACGAACGGCGTATAACGCGCTGAAAGCAGCCTCGATCAGCCTGACGAAATCCCTGGCTGTGCAGCTGGCTCCCCAGAATATTCTGGTCAATAGCGTCGCTCCCGGCTCGATCCTCTTTCCTGGCAGCTCCTGGGATCGCCGCGTCAAGGAAAACCCCCGGGGGATGGAAGAGTTTGTCAGGAGCAATCTTCCATTGGGACGTTTTGGCTCACCCGCAGAGGTTGCCGCGCTGGTGGTTTTCCTGGCCTCTGCTGCCTCTTCATTGATCGCGGGTGCCTGCATCCCGGTTGATGGTGCTCAGTCTCGCTCAAATATTTGAGCCGCTCCATTGAGCGTGGGTTGGCCCGGGGAAGCGGGGAAAACCCTGCTAGAGTCCAGGGGAAGTTCGCTTCTTCCTTCCCACAATCGCTGCTATGCTTGAGGCAACGGCTATGACGCGGATTTCTTAGAGGGGGTCAACTGTAGCGACCTTTCACGCGGTAGCCGAAACTGAACAGAGGAGAAAGCTTGATGGAAGTAATCAAAGTTTCCCCGCGTGGCTACTGTTATGGTGTAGTCGATGCCATGCAAATTGCCAGAAGAGCTGCCCATGATCCGAACGTGCCGCGTCCGATTTCTATTATCGGCTTAATTGTCCATAATCGGCTGGCTGTTGAGGAATTGACGCGCCTGGGTATCGTCACGCTTGATGGCGCTGATCGAGCCACGCTGATTGAACAGGTACAGGAGGGAACCGTCATCTTTACCGCGCATGGAGTTTCGCCGTCTGTCAAGCAGCGCGCGATAGAACGTGGTTTACATGTAATTGATGCCACGTGTCCAGATGTAGAGCGTACCCATCATCTTGTCAGCAGACTGGCGGCGCAGGGCTACCAGATTATCTATATTGGTAAAAGAGGTCATCCTGAGCCGGAAGGTGTGATGGGAGAAGTCCCCCATGCCATCTACCTGGTGGAGCATGAAGGGGATCTGGCAACGCTGCCAGAGCATCTGGCTACGGCGCCCCGTCTCGCGGTTTCCACGCAAACAACCCTGAGCCAGTGGGATACGGCCCACCTCATGCAACAGATAAAGGAGCGTTTTCCCCAGGCAGAGATCCATAACGAGATTTGCCATGCTACCCAGATTCGCCAGGAGGCCGTCGCGCAAATGGCTCGCGGAACTGACCTGACGATTGTGGTAGGAGATGAACGCAGCAACAATACCAACCGGCTGGTTCAGGTAGCGCAGGAGATCGCGGGCAGCGCGGCCTTGCGCGTTGACTCTGTCAACGATCTCAAGCCGGAAGTCCTCATGGGCAAGAAACGTATCGCGATCACCTCTGGAGCCTCTACCCCCAGCCAGATTACCAGAGAAGTTATTCATTTTGTTGAAGCGTTTGGCCATGAACCGACCGTTGAGCAGCCACAACCCGGGCGCCAGGTGTAATGGCAGGGGCTCTCTGGCCGCCAGAGCGCCTGGTAGGGCAGGGCTTTTCATTCGCGCGTGTCCTGTGACAAGGACGCTGGACGAGGCGTGTCGCTACCAGGGGTGGCGGCAAGCCTGGGGATATCTTCGCCAAAGGGAGGATGTGCATGCAAAATGGAGAACCGGGCCAGCGCCGTCGTCTGGCCATTCTGGGAAGTACGGGATCTATTGGAAGACAAACGCTCGATGTTGTGCGCGCGTTTCCTGACGCCTTCCAGGTCGTAGCGCTGGCCGCGAGAAGCAATATCGCCTTGCTTCTCGAACAGGTGCGTGAGTTTCGGCCCGCGTTTGTCGTCTGCACAGCGAATGATCGGGAGACGCTTCGTCGGGCCCGCGCATGGCTTCCTGATGTCGTGTGCTCGGAGGATGGACTGCTGGCCGCCGCGACCTATCCCGACAGCGACACCGTGGTGGTTGCGATGTCGGGCGTAGGAGGGGTCAAGCCAACGCTGGCCGCTCTGACTGCAGGGAAACACGTGGCCCTGGCAAACAAAGAAACCATGGTCCTGGCCGGACACCTGGTCACAGCAGCGGCGCGAGCCAGGGAACTCCCAATCCTCCCCATTGATAGTGAACACAGCGCAATCTGGCAGTGCCTGCGCGGAGAAAAACCGGCTGAAGTGCGTCGTCTGCTTCTGACCGCGTCAGGAGGGCCATTTCGTCGCGCTTCATATGAAGAGATGAGCGAGATACGTGTAGAACAGGCGCTGGCTCACCCGACCTGGGAAATGGGTCGCAAAATCACCGTTGACTCGGCGACATTGATGAATAAAGGGCTGGAGGTTATCGAAGCTCACTGGCTGTTTGATATGCCTTACCACAAGATTGAGGTGGTCATTCATCCGCAAAGCATCATTCATTCAATGGTCGAATTTGTCGATGATTCGATCAAATTGCAGGCCAGTCTGCCCAGTATGCATCTACCCATTCAGGATGCCCTCAGTTATCCCTTGCGTCTTGATCGAGCAGGTACCGCTCTCGCTCATGAGTTGCGCTGGCCGCAGATAGCCCGCCTGGATTTTGAGGAGGTCGATTTCTCACGCTTTCCCTGTCTCAACCTGGCATATGAAGCGGGGCGACTCGGCGGAACGGCTCCTGCTGTGCTGGCCGGAGCGGATGAACAGGCTGTTGCCCTCTTCCTCCAGGGAAAAGTGCGTTTAACAGAGATTGCTCCCCTCGTTGAAACAATTCTGTCCAGGCACACGGTTCTCGCCGACCCGGATGTAGAGACAGTCATAGATGCCTGTGCCTGGGCACAGGACGAAGTGTTGCGCGTGTGCAATGCTTCAGGCATTGCGCGGCAGGATACCCATCTGAGAGAAGGGCACCCACGCGTATGCGTTTGATATGAGACAAAGGGAACAGACTATGCAGAAATGGCAAGATGATTATGAAGTGATCATTTGTGGAGCGGGCGTCGGAGGGCTGGCCCTGGCGATTGCGCTTGGTCGCCAGGGCCGACGAGTAGTAGTGCTGGAAAAGCACCAGGCCGAGGCTCTGGTCCACCGAGGGGAACTTCTGCAGCCGCGAACCCTGGAGATCCTTGAGGAATGGAATGTTCTCGCGGAACTCCAGGCGCGCGGTTCGCTGCCGATCAGTGCGATGGAGGCGCGTACTGCTCAGGGTGTCTATCTGGGGGAACTGAATTTTGAGATGCTCCCTGAAATGTATAACCATGGCCTGGCGCAGTATTATCATGAAATCAAATCAGCCCTGTATGCCGTTGCCAGAAATCTGGCAGAGATTAGATATGGCGTGCGTGTACTCAACCTGGAGCGAGATGCCGGGGGGAAAGTGAGAGGGGTGCGTGTTATCGAGGATCATCAGGAAAAACTCATCACTGCCAGTTTAACGGTTGGTGCCGATGGCCGCACCTCACAGGTGCGCAGGGAAATGGGCATTACGGCGCCTGTGTTTGAGTACCCGCACCAGCTCCTGGGTCTTGATCTGACGGATGTATCGTCTCTTCAGCCGAAGATGTGCGCGTTTCTCTCGAAAAATGGGGTACGTGTGCTCTATCCGATGCCTGGAAAGCGTGGCCGCCTGTATGTGCAAATCCAGCGAGGCGAATTTGCCAGCATCAAGCAAAGGGGCATGCGTGCCTGGCAAAAGGAGCTGCTTGACTGGACGCCCGGCCTGCATGGCATTGAGGAGCATTTGCCGCCAGATTTTTCTGCTGCTCAAATTCAAGGCGCCTGGAGCTACAGTGTCTTTCCCTGGGCACAGGCAGGCGTGGCATTACTTGGTGACGCCGCTCACTATGTGCATCCGACCGCTGGCCAGGGGATGAATGCGGCAATCGTTGACGCCTGGTTTCTGGCTCATGTACTGGAGGAAACCACGGAAAGACGCGCCTTGACCTCCGCTTCTCTGGCAAACGCGCTCGCGCGCTATGATCAACGCCGCCGGGAGTTCGACTTTGTTGGTCTGCTCTGTCATCGCCTGGCTCTCTTCTGTACTTCTACCGCAGGCCACAGGCGCGCGTTGGCCCGTTGGAGCTTGCGCGTTAATCGCAACAACCGCTTTTTGCAGTATCGCCTGATGCGGAATGTAGCGGGGTACAGCTCCAAACCATTTTCGTTCGTAGAACGCCTGCGCCAATACGTAGCGTTTCCAATCCCGGCGGTTGCTCTCGCTGAGGAAAAGACCGGAGATAGTTTTTCTTGAGAGGTGAAAAAACGGGACCATAGATCGAACGGCAGAGCAGATGCACCGGGGCTTGTCCAGGTGCATCTGCTTTCGTATGTGCTTGACGCGATGTGCTGCCGGCCCTGGTTCGTAAGGAAGACACATTCTTGCGGGATGACGCCGCTCTCCGGCAAAAGGGGAGCGGCGTCATCCCGGGTGTAGCGCAACTGATCATCTCCAGGGTATGCAGCTAGTAGTTGGTCAAGATTTAAACGCAAGGCCAGCCAGGCGGGAGTGCAGAGGGCGGCAGCCCTTTGCCGGGGAGCGGGGTGTGCCCCGCCTTTCCTCTCTTCCCGTATGAGTCCTCCCCAACTTTTCTGAGGCGGCCTCAAGCGCTTGTTGCGCCCCGCCCCCCCTTTTTTGGATGGCGAGCGCGCAGCGCTCGCCAAACCTCATCCTTTCCCCTGGGTGGGGAGGGGAAACGCGCCTTGCGGTGCTGGGAAAGTGGGGATGACTGATAACTTTGCGCATGGAGTTTGACCGTCTACTAGCCTTGAATACCTGAGAGCTGGATAACTACCTGGCGGGGCCGGGGACGATCCAGTTCTACCAGGAAGACGCGCTGCCACTGTCCCAGGTTCAACTGTCCCGCGCTAATCGGAGCCTGAATAGATGCGCCAAGGAAGAGATGCTGGCAATGCGCGTGTCCATTGAGCGGTTCATCTTTGACCAGATTCACTGTGCGAATATCCATATTGTCATGGCGATAG
>DASZXF010001147.1:0-6625 GCA_035546055.1 Ktedonobacteraceae bacterium | reverse complement strand
AAAAGGATCACGCCAAGCAGCCAGCCAACGCTTTTGTTGTTCTTGTAAACAGGCTCGACGCGCAGCTTTTCGCCTTCGCTCCAGATATCGCCTCTCTCTGTGCCCCGGTATCCTTCGTTGTACGGCTGGAAATGTTCCCCTGGCTGCTGGCGCTGCTCGCGGGGATCAGGATTGATGGTATATTCATTGCCAGATGTCTGTTCGTTTGTATATATATGCTCATGATTTTGCATATGCTGTTTTCCTCTGCTTTTGCTTGCGATTTGAATAAGTTCACACTATAATAGAGAATGAGCGACGATACCAGATACCTGAAATATGTTTCCTGCCCAATAATCCGCGTATTTAACATGCCACCTTGATCCGTTCTCGTACTGCTGCGCGAAGCCTTTGAGGCTTTGCTGCGGATACGAGTGGAGCGTTAGCTGTATAAATCTCGCTTATCAATTCGCCTGGCATGACGTGGCAGGTAGCGAATTCGTCTCTCACTGATATACGCTTCAATCGTCTTTAAGTTGCGCTGGTGCTTCTTCCTATCCGCTTGCTTGCATCTCCTGCCGACATTCAAGAGAGAAGCGCCCCGGGTGCGCACCCTGAGATGCTTCTCTGCTCAATCACGCCCGCTCTTTACCAGTAGGGTAGTAGAGGCGTGGCTTATCTCGTCTGACCTGTTCTCGGGGAAGCCAGTTCAAGGAAAAGCCACTGGACAAGCGCTATGGGACGATGCTATGCTGTGTTTATCGATGGTTTGCCCGCGCTTCTCCACGCTCTCCCCTGGTGGGTAGAGTCTGCGCGTTTTTTTGACAGGAACACAATCCATGACCACTGGCATCACTTCTGGACATCTGAACCAGCCTTCCTTTTCATTGTCGAACTCACTTGAGCAAGGCTATACGCTGCCCGCTGACTGGTATACTGATCCTCATATCTTTGCCCAGGAAAAATCGCGGATCTTCCGGCGCACCTGGCAATATATTGGATTAGCGGAGCAGGTGGCGCAACCCGGCGCTTTTTTTACCTGTCGGTTGGCGGACGTTCCGTTGATCATTCTCCGCGATGAAGAAGGTGAGCTACGGGCGCTGGTCAATGTTTGCCGACATCGTGGCTCAGAAGTGGTGCTCCAGGAGTGCGGACAGCGTACCTCACTGCAGTGTCATTACCACGCCTGGACTTACAATCTAAAAGGGGAATTGATCGCAGCTCCAGGCATGAAGTACGAAGAGGGCTTTGAGAAAAGCCATTTTACTCTGCAAAGTGTCCAGATCGCGAGCTGGGGACCGTTTCTCTTTGCTACCCTTGATAAAAACGCCGCACCGCTCGTTACCGTTCTCGGGGAATTGCCTGAATTGTTGCTGGCAACCGGCGTCAACCTCGACGGCCTGAAGCACAGGGTACGCCGGACCTATGAGATTGCGGCCAACTGGAAGGTCGTCGTGGACAATTACCTGGAATGCTATCATTGCCCGGTGGCTCATCCTGGTTTTAGCGCTTTAATCGATACTAATAATTATACTGTCTGTGAGTACGAATATTTCTCCACGCAGGGAGGTCCAAAAAAGACCAATGCCCAGCCTGAGAAAGCTCCCAGATTCAATAAGAGCGGGGTGGTGACGGATGGCTTTTTCGCCTATCTCTGGCCCAATTTTACCCTCAATCTGTATCCTGGCCCTGGCAGCCTCTCGCTCAATCTATTCTTACCTCTGGCCGTAGACAGAACACTGGCGATTTTCGACTACCTCTTTGATGATGCGGTATCTCAGACAGATCAAGAACACTTTGATCAGTTTATCGATCAGGTGCAGCGCGAGGACATTGTGCTCTGCGAGTCGGTGCAGCGTGGCCTGAACTCCGGCTATTTTGAGCAGGGCAAATTGATGCTGCATCATGAAAAAGGTCTGCGCCATTTTCAACGGCTGGTCTACCGCACCCTGGCGGAGTAATCGGAATGCTGGAAAAGCGCTCTTGCCTGTTGCCACATCTGAAAATATCAGGCACCTGCGCCGGGGCGTAGATGCAGACTTTCCAGCGTTTGTCGCCAGAAGGAGTAGATTTGCGGCTCTTTCTGATACCCATTTTCCAGCAGGCGATTGATGTGCATATGGGCCAGGCTTTGCAAAATGGAGTTTTCTGATCGCCAGAGTTCGCCCTGCCTGGCCAGCGTGCGCACATGGTCCGAAACGGCGGAGATCACTGCCTGTTGTGGCGCCAGAAAGGTATTCAGGAGCGCTCGCTGCTCCATTAAGTCTGGATTGTTCGTATGCTGCCAGGGCAGCAGCAGATCACAGAAGACGCGGCGGCGGGCGTGGAATTCCTTCTGCTGCTCCAGGACAATATGCTGCTGCGCCCATTCACGGCGCTCGGTGAGGTCGAGTCCCCAGTCGTTAAAGAGGCGATCCAGGCTGAAGACGGCCACTTCCAGGGGGTCGAGCGTCAACTGGCGCTGATAGAGGGCGGCGATCAGCGTACTGGTTGTTACGCTGTCGGCCATAAACGCGTGCTCCAGGGCATCCATGGCCTGGGGACCGCCGTAGCGCTCAACTTCGCGATCATAGGTATCAAGACAGAAAGTGCGCACCTGCCCGTGCTCGGCGAGCTGACGTGCCCAGGCCAGAAGCGCTTCCAGAGCTGGAAGATAGGTTTGCTCACGCGGGATATGGACGCGCAGGCGCACGTGCGGAGCGGTGTCCGCATAGCGGATAAAGAACCAGCTATCGATCAGTCCCTGTGTTTGCAAGCTGCGAATACTCTCACGCAGCGGGCCAGCGATGAGTTCTTCGTGCTGTTTGTACGCGGCATAGAGTTTGAGGTAGATCCAGGAGGTGCCAGGAAAAGCCAGGCGCTGCGTGCGGGAAATTCGCAGCGGATCTGGCTGCTGTTCCGCCGGGACAGCGGCAGCGGTCGGCACCGGGGGCCGGGTTTGTCGAACTGGATCGATACGTCGCAGCGGAACAACGACTTCAGCGAAATATTTTGCCCCATGCTCATCTTCTAACCAGAGATGGTCAAAGTCAGGGAGCATCTCTTCAAGGATGAGATAACTGTCGGCTGGCAATTTCGTCAATTCTTCTTGCAACTCGGCCAGGAAAGAAGGATGCTCCAGATCCAGAAGCAGGCGGTTATCTGAGAATTTGAGGTACACAAAGCGCGGAATCCGCCAGAGGCTTCTCCACTGCTGGATGGCCTGTCGCCAGCGGTCCTGCGCGGAACCCGCCTCCGGCAGTTCTAACAGCGAAAGACGGAGATTCCATCTGGCCGGCTGGAGTACCGTTTTCTGATAGACCAGGCGAGGAAGAAAGGGCAGGGTATCGGCGCTGCCCCAATCAAAATGCGAGAACGGCGCAAAGCGAAAGCCGTGGATCTCCAGGAGAAAACGGCAGACGTTGGGCGCGCTGGTGAGATTCAACATATGTGTCTGACAGGCAATGACTTCTTTTCCCAGGCGCCGCGAACGGACATAAAAATGCTGATCGCGCACGCCAACCACCAGGTCTTCCAGCGGTATGACATACTCCGGTGCTACGGAAGGCGTAACCCCGACGACGATCTCATAGGGACGGAGTTGCGGCCTGATCGAGACATTACCCAGGCGAGTTTCCTGGGGCAGATAGCTTAATTCAGCAAAGATGACATCGGGATAGAGATCGTTTTCGTGCTGAATAAAGCGCCGTAAAACGTCTACCGTGGAAGGAGAGAAGAGATCGCAGAAGCGTCCAAAAGTGCGTCCCCCGGCAGGTGAGCCGCAAATGGGACTGAGAACAGCGCGCCATTGCCCCTGGTCGAGCGCTTCCTGAGAGGCGGCGGCGATTTGCAAGTAGATCTCGACCGATGGAAGAAGCTCCTGGGGATGGTCCGTGTCCTGCTGATCAAGCTGCTGTATCAGGGCATCGGTCAGGACTACCTCCTGCTTTCTCTCGTTGACCGCCTGCATCACCAGGGTCAGTAGAGTGGTTTCATAGGTATCAGGTTCTCTGGAGTGGTCAAGTGAAGCTGGCGATGTGCGCGGAGGCCTCTGATAGGTGGCGGGTGCATCCAGGCCAGTTTCGGGACTGAGGAGTTCCAGCAGCGGCACTTCCTGGTAGGCGCCATAGCGCTCCAGGAAGGCCTCGTAGTAATGGCGGAGATGAGGAGAGCGGCGCGAGCGACGGATCAGACGCGGTAAGAGTTCCGCCACCCGCGCGGCGGCCTGACCGATGTCCCGGTGAAGCGTTGAGGAGGTTAAGCGCAAGCTGGCGTCGATTTGAAATGGCAGCGGCGTCCTGTCAGTGTCCGGGACCAGCTTTGCCTGATCCTGCACCAGTTGTTGCAGCAAAGCGCGCGATCCCTGCCAGCCAGCCTGATCGAGTGCCTGGGAATCCTGAAAAACTGCCTCCAATCCGACGACGAACGTTTCCGCGCCACGCAGTTCGCGCAGCCGTTCCAGCACATAGCGCGCGGGAGCCTCGTGGGTCAGCGGGGGACGTAGATCGCTGATGAGAAAACCATTTTCCCAGAGTTGCCAGAGCAGTCGATCTATCTGAGCGCGCGTTGCCTGGGGAAAGGCCTCGGCCAGTTTACCGCGCAAAGCCGCGTAGCGGATCGGACGCCGGGCCTGCTCAAATACGAATTGAACAGTTGCGGTCAGACGCAAAGAGATCGAGCGCGTATCTTGCTTTTCAGAGACATCGGCAACGGGCAAACTGGCTCGTCCGTTGACACGATAAATCGTCTGGTTGGTCGTAATGCAGAGCTGTTCCACCAGTTCCGGGATGTGCTCTATCTGGCGAATGATGGTATAGAGCCAGCGCATGTCAGGGCGGGTGCGCACATACTGAAAGACAGGGGTTGCCAGCCGGGCGGAAGTCCTGTCCGCGAAAGTACCTGCGGCCACACCAGCAAAGAGGCCAAAGGGCGTGGGACGGCTGCACATGCGTACCATATAGCGCAAAAGACGCGAGAAAGTGTGAGCGGCCCGCTTTGATGTCTGGTCTGCTTCCAGGCGGCTGAGGCCTTCATGTAAAGAGAAGCTCGCCACCGCCAGCGCATAGGCGATGAAAGGCTGAGCGAGCAGGGTACGTAATACCTGGTGAGATTGTTGTATTGCCTGTTCAGAAGAGATTTCGTGCTCGTCGGAGAGGTCAGGAGCAGCCAGCGCCTTTTCTGGTCGAGTGAGCTGGAAAAAGAGTTCAGCCGGGAGGGCTGGCGCGCGCAGCATATAGAAATCCGCAGGGAGATAATAAGAGCTGGTTGGCGGTACGGTCTTATCCTGGCTGGTAGCCATGCTATGCTTCCTTTCCTCACTGTGCGAATGTACGAAGGCGGCTCAAGAGAGCAGCAGCGCGCGGTCCCAGACCGGCTCGACTGGCAGGGCGGCGGCCAGCAGAACCAGCGCGGTCCCGGCTGCGCCGGTCAGCCATCCAGTTTCATCGATCCATTGTTCCCTGTTTTCCAGATTGCGAAAGCCTAGCGGGAAAGCGGGATTATAGTGCTCAAGAATCTGCCGGGTCAGCAGAGGGATATGTTCGCGGATAGTCTGGCTCTCTGTTTCGTGGGCAAAACGCAGGCAGATGGCGAGCAGACCGGCGATCCCGTGGCAGAGCGTCGGGGCGTCAATATCGCGTTTTGCCACAGGCCGGCGCAGCACTGCTTCGAGGGCTTCCAGCGCGACCTGGCACAGCTTCTCCTCGTTCAGCGCGTGACCGGCCAGCCACAGCGCCCTGGCAATGCCCGGAGCGCCGTAACACCAGGCCGCGCGTGTCGGGGGGAGCTGCCGCCAATCTTCAGCCCTGTGTGAAGCCTGTAACGGTATCATGCCGGGCCAGTTGATACCCCAGTTGTCCGTAATGGCGTGCTGAACGATCCAATCGCTCAAAAAAACCAGCGCTTCGCGTAAGCCGGGGACGCGGTAGCCCGCCAGCCAGGCCAGCGAGAGCGCGGCCAGCGGTCCTGGAATCCCGTGCGACAGGCTGCAATTATAATAGCCCTGCGGATATTGACGGCGATTTTCTTCCAGTACGATGTGCTTTTGCGCGATATACCAGCGCTCGCGGCGACTGGCCGGGTCGCTGCCGGCCAGGTGGATCAGATAATCAAGCAGGAGAGCAATCGCAGCCTGCACCTCCTCGCCGGGTGCAGGTACAGACAAAAGATAGGCCAGCGTGCTCGCCGCGCCCCGGATGGCGTCATAATCATTCTCGGCTACCTCGCCCGGTTCCTTTTGCCGCCAGCCCGCTTCCTGAATCAAGGCAGGAAAGCGCTGATGCAACTCCGCCAGCGTTTTGCGATAGCGTCGGCCTCCAGCACTGATCAATTCCATAACCAGCGCCAATCCGCTGATGCCGCCGAACAGACCGGGGTGAGAGAACGTAGGAGCCCAGATTCTGGCCGGGTCAAGATACTGATGCGTAATCTTTTCCCATCCCTGCTCGGGAAAATAGCGGGCGAAGCAGGCACAGGGGAAAGCCCCGCCATAGAAGCCAAACGTGCCCGCGAGCGGGTCCGTTCCTGTTTGCTGGCTGGTCTGCTGCGCGATGGTAAAAATATGATTCGGGTCGCGAAAATGGCCGGCAACCTGCGCAGCCACTTCCAGCGCCTGTCCGCGCAAGGGTTCTGCCAGGAGCGGCTGCCATTCTCGCGCCGGGCTGGCCAG
>DASZXF010001146.1:0-3590 GCA_035546055.1 Ktedonobacteraceae bacterium | reverse complement strand
GGAAAGAGCAAGATGCAACCCTTAACAGTTATTATTCCCAGCTACAATCGAGCGTCCCAGCTGGACGCCACCCTGGCTTCGCTCACCCGCCAGTCGCGAAGCGACTTTCAGGTCGTGCTGGTCAATCACGGTTCCACGGATCAGACTGCGGAGGTCGCGCGCAAATACGCGAACGCCCTCCACCTGGCTTATTATGAAATTGCCAGAGATGGCATCCATTTTGATAATGTTCCACGCGATTTTGGGGTTCGGCAGGCGGAGGCTCCCCTGCTGCTTTTTCTGGACACCGGGATGATTATGCCCTCCTGGTTCATAGATGCTCATCTTACCTTCCATCGTCTCCACCCCGGGCATGTCGGGATTGGTCTGCAACATGGATATCAAGGGATGGAGTCATTCCAACAAGATGACGCAACCGCGCATACCACGGAAGAGCAGACCGTTTCTCTGCTTGAGGGCATCGATATCGATCACGCTTACGAAGTAATTAAACGGGAACAGTTGCAGGACCAGCGAGAGGGGATTGACCTGGCAACGTCGCCTATCCCCTGGTTCTTTGGCTGGAGCGCGAATCTCTCGATGTCAAGGGCAGCCTATGATGCCGCAGGCGGCTTCGATCTGGAACTGGAGGGATGGGGCTTTAAGGATGTTGATCTCTGTTACAGGCTTTCCAGATCAGGACAAACCCTGGCCTTCGTCGAAAATGGCTGGGGGATTGAACTGCCTCAACCTCGTACACCTATGTTGAGCCGTCTGCAAAGCCATCAATTAAACCAGCTTCGCTGTTATACCAAACAGCGGAGTGTGGCCCTGGAAGCCCTGCTGCTGGCACAACTCCAGTTGCGTGAAGCGATCACGTCCTATTATGAGCGGCCAGCAACCACTGAGAATCAGGAGAACGTTCCCCTGTCTACCATCCTGGACCTGCTGCGCACACAAATTGCTCAGTATTCAGCGGAGATGGTCAGGTACATGACCGGCCTCAAACGGAGCCAGCCTGCTCAGCTACGACTTCCGGCGGACATCCAGGCTCAGATCGCTCGCCCAAGCCTGCTCATCGGCGGCACGCCCCAGGACGCCAGCGACTACGATTACGTGGCCGTCGGCGATGAGCAGGTGACCTCCACCTCCTCACTCTGGTCATGCTGGGGACTGCGCAATCCTCTCCCTGACCACTCTCTGGCGACCGTCGTGGTGTCCGATATCTGGACACACCTGAACTGGTCTCTGTCGCTCCCCTTTGGCCTGCCCGGCACGCTCCTCCTGGAAAATCTGGTGACCGAGATCAAGCGCACGGCTCAAAAAGCGGTCTTTATCTATCCCTCCGAAGCGCCAGCAGAGCAAGACGGCCTGCTCTCCATCCTGGAACAGACCTGCCAGAAACACCAGCTCGCTTTTCAGCTTCTGCGTCCCCAGCCCGTTTGCTAGTAGTTGGTCAAGGTTTAAACGCAAGGCCAGCCAGGCGGGAGTGCAGAGGGCGGCAGCCCTTTGCCGGGGAGCGGGGTGTCCCCCGCTTTTCCTCTCTTCCCGCGCCGCCTGCGGCGGCGCACTTTGCGCATGGAGTTTGACCGTCTACTAGAGATAGATCCGCACAAGCGGCGCGGAGCCAGCGCGCCGTGGCAAAAACAGCGTAGCAGATGGTACAATGAGCTTCAATCAGCAATGGAACGGAACGTGTTGCCTATGCAACAGGGGAGAGGAAAGTGATGCAAAAGTTCGATGACGCCCCGGATCTGAGGGTTCGTCGCACGCGCAAACTGCTCACGCAAGCGTTGATCGAGGGAACCGTGGAGAAAGGGTTCGCGGCCCTCACCGTGCGTGATATTACCGAGCGTGCCATGGTGAACCGCTCGACCTTTTATCGCCACTACCTTGATAAAGCTGATCTGCTCGAACAACACCTCAATGAGATCTACGATCTGCTCGAACAGCATCTCAATGAGATCTACGAGGGGGGAGCGGAGGAGACGCGGAACGTCGGACTCATCGAGCTTCTCAAGCAGATTCAACAGTTTCCCGACTTTTACCGCGTGGTGCTGGGTCCACAGGCGGACGCCTTTTTGAGCCAGCGCTTTCGTCAACAGACGCAGCAGCGTATGCTGGCGTACTTCCATCAGGCGTTCCCCGAAGCCACTTCTGATCCCGAGAGACCGCCGCTCGATCTGAAGTTCACGACAGTGGCCTGGGCTGGATGTAGCGCGCTCGCCTGGTGGCTGGAACAGGAGCAGCCCTCCACGCCTGAACAGTTTGGCCGCTGGCTGCAACAGCTCATCTCTGATCTCTCGGTCTTCCTGCTCAAGCCGCGACAATGAGATCCCCTGCTTCCCTCATCCATCAGGCCGCTTTCTATACGAACGGACCAGGAAGGGCCACAACCTCAACAAAAGGATCATGACGCTGATCAGAGCGATCCTAATCAGAGCGTTTGCGCGCAAAACGACTCATTTTTTGCCTGCCACTCGCGAAGTACTGCGCAATCACAGAGAAGAAAGAGACGAAAAGCAGGCGCATCGGCAGCGCCGACATGCCTGCTTTTCGTCTCTTTGGCCAGAGAACGAGCTGCACAGGTCCGGCCCGCTTTTAGAGCGTAACAACAACCTTGCCGTGGGCATGACGGCTGGACTGAAACTCGGCTGCCGCGCGGGTGTGTTCTATCGGGTAGGTCGCCGCAATGGGAACCTGGAACTTGCCAGTGGCAACCAGTTCGGCAATGTATTCAAGGGTACCCGGGGCGGCCTCGATTCCAGAAACTCCTCTTACTCCCGGAATTTGAGCTGCGATAACGGATATACGGGTATCTGGAACGCCGAGCTGACGCGCGGCTTCTACCGTCTCCGAGCCGTATAAATCGGTAGCTGCGGTAATTCCGTCGGGGGCAAGAGCCTGGACTCGTTGGGCCAGGCCCGCGCCGTAGGTCACCGGTACAGCACCGAGGCCTTGTAAGTAGTCAAACGATGATGCGGAGCCGGTGCCGATGACGCTGGCCCCGGCCAGGCGGGCGAGTTGGATCGCGAAGACACCCACTCCTCCGGCTGCCCCGCCAATCAGGATGGTGTCGCCCCGCTCAAGCCTGAGCACGGCCAGCGCTGCCGAAGCCGTCCTCGCCGCGATGCTGAGCGTCGAGGCGGTGATGTCATCCATGCCGTCTGGCGTATGATGCACCTCATCGCCCAGAGAGAGAGGTTCTTCAAGGCTGATAACCACATAGTCAGCGACGGACCGCGAGATGGCGCTGCCAAAGACTCGATCACCGATGGCGAACCCGCTCACTCCAGTACCGACCTCGTCCACCGTTCCCGCGTAGTCAGAGCCAAAACCGGTTGGCAGACTCAGACCGAACCTGGCGCCTGCCGTATCATTCGCAGTCATGATCCAATCCATCGGGTTCAAGCCAGCAGCAGCCACGCGAACCCGGATTTGTCCCGCGCGGGCATGCGGCTCTGCGACTTCACGCAGGTCGAGATTTTCAAGTCCCCCGAACGAATCCATGATGACGGCTCTGCTTCTCTGTGGTGACATCTCATTTCTCCATTTCCAATCCGTGGTCCCTTTTTCTGCTGGTCAACGGCGATCCGCTCCCCCGGGCCGCC
>DASZXF010001145.1:0-3105 GCA_035546055.1 Ktedonobacteraceae bacterium | reverse complement strand
TGGGCAAAGCCAACCTTGTTCAGGAAGGTGAGGACGTGAGCATTTTCGCCTATGGCGCGATGGTCAGCGTGGCGCTGGAGGCCGCGAAGCAGGCCCGCCAGGAGACCGGCACAAGCTGCGAGGTGATCGATCTGCGCACGGTCTGGCCGCTGGACGAGGAGGCGATTGTACGCTCCGTGGAGAAAACCGGGCGGGCGCTGGTAGTTCACGAAGCGCCACGCGCGGGCGGCATTGGAGCCGAAGTCACCGCGATCATTAACGAGCGCTGCCTTTATTCGCTGCTCAAGCCGGTTGGACGCGTGACCGGCTATGATACGCCGTTCCCGGTTCCGGGCGTGGAAGATTACTACGTTCCCACTCCGGCCAGGGTTCTGAGCGCGCTGGCGGAAGTGATGGAACCATAAAATGACTGAGAATGTGAACGAAGTGGCGCGTATACCGATGCCAGGCAGGAATTTATTTTCTCAATTCTGAGAAAAGCGGGCCATCCCGATGAGCGTGATCCGCTCGCTGGCCAGATGATGTCCTGATCAATGATGACAAGGATAACGAGCATGAACGAATTAAAACTTGCCGACCTGGGCGAGGGGATGCACGAGGCCGAAGTTGTTGAATGGTTGATCCATGAAGGCGATACTGTTCGGCTGGATCAGCCTGTGGTGCGGGTCGAAACGGATAAAGCTATTGTCGAGATTCCCTCGCCGGTGGCCGGGCGCGTTAGCGAAATTCGCTTTCAGCCGGGACAGACTGTGAAAGTGGGCGAGGTGCTGGCGGTGTACGACGCTCCGCAGGGGCGCAACGGCGCGACAGGCAAAGAGGCCAGCGCAGCCGGGAGCGGACACGGCGCGCCTGCTCCCGGCGCTCCCATACCCATTGAGCGCACCAGGGCAGCTCTGGCGGAGGACACCGCGCCGGCGAATGGTACCGGCACGAAAAGGCGCGTGCTGGCCGCGCCGGCTGTGCGCAAGCTGGCCTTTGAACTGGGCATAGACCTCGCCGATGTTACTCCTTCGGCAAGCAATGGACGCGTAACCCTTGGAGACGTGCGCGCCCACGCGGCCCATGCTGTGACGAAGCCCGCGCAAGAATTGTCCACCGGCACAACCTCGTCCGAGGCTGGCAGTGCTCCAGTCAAGGCCACGCCAGTTTTAGCGCCGGTACAGGATGAGCGCCAGCCGCTCACGGGTCTGCGCAGACGCATCGCCGAGCACATGGAGCGCTCCTGGCGCACAATTCCGCACGCGACCGCCTTTGACGAGGTTGACGCGGGCGAACTGGTGGCCCTGCGCGCGGCGCTCCTGCCGGCGGCGGAGAAACGCGGCGTGCGCCTGACCTATATCCCGCTCCTCGTCAAGCTCCTGCTGCCTGTGCTGAAAGAGTTTCCCATTTTTAACGCCAGCCTGGATGAAGAAAAACGGGAGATTATTTATAAGCGCGTCTATCACATCGGCGTGGCGACGGCCTCCCCGGAAGGTCTGCTGGTACCGGTCTTGCGCGAGGCTGATAAACTGAGCGTGGTAGAGATTGCGGCACGGTTGGAGCGCCTGATTGAAGGGGCAAAGCAGCGCTCACTGGCTCTCAATGAGCTGAGCGGCAGCACATTCACCCTGAACAACGTGGGCAGCTTTGGCGGCAGTAGCGGCACACCGATTATCAACCACCCCGAAGTGGCTATTCTGGCGGTCGGCAGGATTGAAGAGAAAGCAATCGTGCGCGCCGGCAGCATTGTGGCACTTCCGCGTATGCCCCTGGCCCTGTCGTTTGATCACCGCCTGATTGATGGAGCGCTGTCAGGCGCCTTCCTGGCGCGTTTCAAGGAACTCGTAGAGCATCCTCAGCAACTTTTGCTGGATATGATTTGAGCGTACCCGTGTCCACATCCCAACAAGCGCGGCCTGCACCCACGGGCGAAGCGGGCCAGCCGCCTTCGCTCTGGCGCAATCGGGACTACTTGCTGCTGGTCAGCGGGCAGGTAGTCTCGGTGGTTGGCTCGCAATTTTCCCTGATTGCCTTTCCTTTGCTGGCTCTCTTTGTGTCCGGTTCGCCGGCGCAGGCCGGCTTGATCGGCTCGATGCGCTTGCTGCCTTACGTGCTACTCGGTCTGCCGGCTGGCGCGCTGGCGGACCGCTGGGATCGCAAGCGCATTATGCAGATCTGCGATGCCGGGCGGGCGCTCAGCCTGGCCAGCATTCCTCTTGCTTTCGCGCTGGGCCACCTGACCCTGCTTCAACTCTACCTGGTGTCGCTGATCGAGGGCACCCTGTTTGTCTTTTTCGACGTGGCCGAGGTGGCGTGTATCCCGCGCGTGGTGGCCAGGGAGCAGATCGTGGCCGCGACCGCGCAGAATGAAATGGCCCGCAATGTGGCCTTCCTGCTGGGTCCGGCGCTGGGCGGAGCTATCTATAGCATCGGTAAATTCTTACCTTTTTTACTGGATGCCTGCTCATATGTCATCTCTGTCGTTGCGCTGTTCCTGGTGAAAGCGCCTTTCCAGCAGGAGCGCAAAGCCCAGCCGGCCAGACTGCGGACCGAGATTCGCACCGGTCTGCTCTGGATCTGGCACCAGCCCTTAATCTTCTTTATTGCCTTCACCGGCACGCTCTTTCACCTGCTTTTTGATGGTGTGGCGCTGCTGGTGATTGTATTTGCTCAGCAGATGCATGCCGCGCCCTTTATGATCGGCCTGGTGCTGGCTATGGATGGCGTTGGCGGCATGCTTGGCTCTGTGCTAGCCGAGCGTTTCCACAGGTATTTGAGCTTTCGCGTGGTCGCTATCGCCAGCTATTGGATCTGGGCCGCGCTCTGGCTCGCCATCCTCTTCGCGCGCGATATGATCGTCCTGAGTGTACTGCTGGCCTTGATCTACGCCGTACTGATGGTTTTTGACCTGACACAATTCAGCTACCGGCGCATGCTCATCCCTGACGCGCTCCAGGGGCGAGTCAATAGCGTTTTTCGTCTGATTGCTTATAGCGGGGGACCGCTGGGACAGGCGCTGGCCGGCCTGCTGCTGCAATTGTGGGGAGCATCAACGACGATTATCATTCTCGGCGGCGGCATCATAGCGACCGCGCTATTGATTACGCTCAATCCGCACATCAGGCG